>MWYU01000736.1 GCA_002050375.1 Chitinophagales bacterium 62-2 | reverse complement strand
GTGATAAAGTAGTGGACGTTGTAATGAAAAGAATATTAAAATTAAAAAATGATCGGCAAGAAATTACATGAAAGTGAATAGGTAAGAATACCCGCTCTTTTAAATACTTCGTGGTGTCTAAACTAAATCCTACTTTATAGCTTTTCTTTTCCAATGTTTGATTATCAAACTCTTACAATGTTTATGATTTGATTTTCTTATTAAATCATTATTTTTGAAACCAAGGGATAACCAACAGAAGTTTCTTTGGTTGGAGAAAGGATTTTGTGAACAGGATTTGAGGCGATGAGAGATATGAAAACGTTGATTTTTTTTGTACGCATACCAACATATGAACGAGTATACTTTGTTTGCCGCTTTTAATAGAAAATAGCATAACAAACAACTACAACTTACAGTGTGCAAGGCAACGCAAGCCCGATAGCAATAGTATAACTATCTGTAGCATCTTTCTTACATTATCCCCGAAAATAAATTTTATTCACTTTTATGTAATTGAGATATGGGATGCGGAAGTTGTGGAACAGGTACACCAAACGGATGTAAAAGCAATGGAGGCTGCAGCACGGGAAGCTGCAACCGTATGAATGTTCACGATTGGTTAATGAATTTGCCTTTTAGCGACCCTGAAAGTACCTGTAAAGTAGTTGAAGTAAGTTTTAATAATGGCAGCCGAAAAGATTTTTATCGAAATCCAACCCTGCAGCACTTCGAAAAAGGCGAATATGTAACTGTTGAAGGAGTAAGTGGGTTTGATGTTGGCGAAGTAAGTTTAAGCGGCGAACTCGTAAGGATACAATTAAAGAAAAAAGGGGTTGACGAATTTAGCGCTGAAATTAAAAAGATCTTACGAAGAAGCTCGGAGACCGATATTAGCCGGATGAAGGAAAATAAGTTGCGTGAAAAAGAGGCGCTTGTTCGAAGCCGTGCAATGGCGCGAACACTTAACCTGCAAATGAAGCTGGCCGAAGTGGAAATACAGGCCGACGGCAAAAAAGCTACTTTTTTTTATACTGCCGATGACCGGGTCGACTTTAGAGAACTGATAAGGTTATTTGCTGGTGAGTTTAAAGTGAAGGTTGAGATGCGCCAGATTGGAGCCCGCCAGGAAGCAGGTAAAGTTGGGGGAATTGGCAGTTGTGGTCGCGAACTATGTTGTTCTACCTGGCTTACTGATTTTAAGAGCGTAAACACAACTGCTGCGCGTTACCAGAATTTATCTATAAATCAAACAAAACTAAGCGGACAATGCGGCCGGCTAAAATGTTGTTTGAATTATGAATTGGATACCTACCTCGATGCCTTGCAGCATTTTCCTGATAATGCCGATGTTATTCAAATTACCCGCGGACCAGCTTACCTTGTTAAGAAAGACATTTTCAAAAACCTGATGTGGTACACCTTACCCGAAAGCAATAAGTATTATCCGCTTACAATTGTTCGGGTAAAAGAAATTCAGAAAATGAATGCACAGGGTTTAAAGCCTGATGAACTCGAACCCGTTGAGATTGTAAGTTCGAAACCTAAAGAAGTTGAGCCAGAGTTTGTGGATGTAGTAGGCCAGATAAGTTTACGCAGCCTTGAAAGGAATAGCAGAAGAAGAAAAGACAGAGAACCTGTACGTGAAGCAAAACAAATGGATAGGAAAGAAACGCAACACCAGCCCTACCAGCAACAATCTGTTAACCGTACACAACAAAATCAGCAGAAACCCGATGGGCAACAAAAAGATAATCAAAGACCGCAACAACAAGTACCTGGAAATACAGTAAGACCGGCACAAGGAGTACAACAGCAGAGGCCGGCTAACCAGGGAGCGGGACAACAAGGCCGTCCTCCTTTACAACCCTCCGTTAAACAGAAACCAACCAATCAAAGACCTCCTAACCAAGGTCATCCTCAGCAAAAGCCGCCACTACAAAAGCCACCACCTGAGAATAAAAAATTGCCACCTGAGGATAAAAAATAATAATAAACCCCGCCGAAGCGGGGTTTATTATTATAATCACCTTTGTAAAAGGTATTCGAAAGGTAAAGCTGCTTATCCCAGTTAGGCATTATAGAGTTTCGAATCGCAGCAGGGCTTACGCAATCAAAATCAACATAACCTCCATGGTTACTCTATAAAAAAATGCTTTGATTAACGATAAGCAATACTAAATACGGTTTCATCTACAACCTTTTTATTTTTATATTTCTAAACCAAACCTCGTGTCCATGTTCTTGTAAAGCGATTCTGCCTTTAGTAAAAGTGCTAAAAGCAGCCATAGATTTAAACTTACTGCCAGCTACCATTTTCTTCCAGTTATCGTCCCACATTCTTGTGTCGATGATATGAACTCCATTTAAATAAAAATCGAGTTTGCCCTTGTTAAGAATTATTTCTGCTGTGTTCCATTCGCCTACTGGCTTAACAGGTTCCGATGAAGAAGAGATCAAATCATACAAGTCACCGGCGCGGTGCTTTATAATCTTTCCATCCGGATGCCGGTCATTATCTAAAACCTGCATTTCAGGGCCTGTCTGGTAGGTATTCTGATACTTCGATTTATCTTCATGTACATTAAAAATTATTCCGCTGTTTCCTCCGGGAGAAGTCTTCCAGTCGGTTTTAAAGTGATAGTTTTCGTATTCATTATCGGTAACAATATCTTTACTTCCGGCTACACGCACTTCTTTTCTGTCTGCGGTATCCAGGCTCAAACTTCCATCCTTAACGCTCCATCCTTTCATAATAGAATTATAGCCATAGGTATGCCAGCCGTTGGTTGTTTTTCCGTCAAACAATAATTGCCATCCTTCTTTCTTTTCCTGGGGGGTTAAAGTATTAACCTGCGAGTTGGCAGTAGAGATTTTTTGAGAAGTGCAGCTATTAATAATAGCTGCTGCAATTATAAGAGAAGTTAATTTTTTCATATGTAAATTATTTTTGTATAGATATGCAGCCTTGACACTTGCATGTCATTGTTTTACAAAAGTGCTTCATCGGCGTTCCGGTTCCTTATTGATTTTTTAAGGACAGTACGTATTTTACCATTGTCGTGGCATCTTCTTTTGATACCTGAGGATGCGGGGTCATTGGGACAGCTCCCCATCTTCCGGCGCCGCCTTTAATAATTTTATCCGACAAAGTATCTAACACTTCAGGGGTTGCCTGGTACCTTTGCGCCACAGATTGATAGGAAGGCCCTACCAACTTTTCCGCTACTCGGTGACAAGTTAAACAATCACTTTTAGCAACAAGATCTCCACCTTTTTCAACATCAGGGTCTACAGTGGGTGTTTCTATTTTTGTTTCCTGTGCCGGTTCTTGTTTTGCATCTTTATTCTCGCCGCAACTAATAACAATGCAGCCAAAGGATAGAATGATAAAAAATTTTTTCATGTAGCTTTTTTTAAGTTTTCAAATATTGTTTATGACAATCCTAATATACTCCGGTTAAGCTCATCTTCATTTGCCGAACCGGCAAAATCGTCGAAAGCTTTTTCGGTTACCCTTATAATATGATCTTTAATAAATATCGCTCCTTCTCTTGCCCCATCTTCAGGATGTTTTAAAGCACATTCCCATTCCATCACTGCCCAGCCCGAATAATCATAAGCAGTGAGCTTACTAAACACTCCTTTAAAATCTACCTGCCCGTCTCCAAGCGAACGAAACCTTCCCGCACGGTTTACCCAACTTTGGTAGCCTCCGTACACCCCCTGCTTTCCTGTTGCATTAAACTCCGCATCTTTTACATGAAACATTTTAATACGTTCATGGTAATGATCGATGTAATCGAGGTAATCGAGGCATTGTAAAACAAAGTGGGAGGGATCGTATAATAAACATGCGCGTGCATGATTGTTTACTTTTTCTAAAAACATTTCGTAGGTTATACCGTCGTGCAAATCTTCGCCGGGATGTATTTCGTAACAAACGTTAACCCCACATTCATCATAAACATTAAGTATAGGTAACCAGCGTTTGGCTAATTCCTGAAACCCTGTTTCTACCAACCCGGCGGGGCGTTGCGGCCAGGGGTACATGGTATGCCAAAGCAATGCTCCGCTAAAAGTAGCACTGGCATTTAACCCCAGATTTTGTGAAGCTTTTGCTGCATACTTTACCTGCTGAACAGCCCACTCTGTTCTTGCTTTTGGATTGTTGCGCAAGTTTTCAGGAGCAAAGCCGTCAAACATAGTATCATATGCAGGGTTAACCGCAACCAATTGTCCCTGCAAATGAGTTGAAAGTTCCGTTATTTGTAATCCACATTCATTTATTAAACCTTTTAATTCGTCGGCATAGGTTTTGCTTTCTGCAGCCTTTTGCAGATCGATACACCTGGCATCCCATGTGGGAATTTGTACCCCAACAAATCCTAAACTTTTTGCCCAATCACAAATACTTTTAAGATCGTTGAAGGGAGGTTTATCTCCTAAAAATTGTGCTAAGAATATACCCGGACCTTTTATTGTTTGCATAGAAATCCTCCTAAATTCTCCCCGAGGGGAGGACTTTTATTATGTTATGTTTTGAACGGTTGCTGATAACTCATCGTTTACAGTTACAAATGTTTGTAAAAGTCTCCCTTTGGGAGATTTAAAGGGTGGTGTATTAAACGGTATGAGGTGTCCACTTCTCGTTACTCTCATTACTCTTTACCACGTTATCTATAAAAGCCATACCTCGGATTCCATCTTCTATTGACGGAAAATCAACCACGTCATTTTGGAATGGAGTGTTATTGATTTTTGCTAGTAATGTTTGAGCGAAACTTTTATAAATATTAGCGAAGGCTTCAAGGTAACCTTCGGGATGACCACCGGGAGTGCGGCAGTTATTTTTTGCAATGGGGCTTAAGTAAGCCTGGCCTGCACGATAAATTTCGGCAGGTTTATCAAGCCATTTAACTAATAAAGTATTGGGCTCATGCTGGTGCCATTCAAGCCCGCCTTTTTCACCATACACTTTTATAAGAAGATTGTTTTCTTCGCCTGCTGCTACCTGTGTAGCTACCAACACACCTGAAGCGCCATTTTCAAATTTCAACAATACACTTCCGTCATCATCTAATGCGCGGCCTTCAACAACAATGTTTAGTTGGGCACAAAGCTCTGTAATCTTTAATCCTGAAATATATTCAGCAAGGTGTGCAGCGTGTGTACCTATATCGCCCATACCACCAGCTTTGCCCGATTTTTTAGGGTCTGTTCGCCACGCGGCCTGGGCATTACCTTCTCTTTCTGATAGTTTGCTTAACCAGCCCTGCCTGTATTCAACATATATTTTACGAACCTTGCCTAAAACATTATTCTTAATAAGCTCGCGTGCTTCCTTAACCATAGGGTAACCTGAATAAGTATGCGTAAGGCAGAGCGTTAATCCTGTTTCGTCTAATTTTTCTTTAAGCTTTTTAGCTTCTTCCAGCGATACTGTTATGGGTTTTTCAACCACTACATGAAAGCCTTTTTCCAGCGCTAACATTGCCGGGGCAAAGTGGGCAAAATTTGGAGTGACTATAGTAACAAAATCCATTCTTTCGCCTTCGGGCAACCGGCTTTCCTTTTCTATCATTTCATCGTAGGTTGTATATATCCTGTCTTCGGGCAAAAACAAAGAACGGCCGCTATCTATAGCAATATCTTTATTTATACTTAATGCCCCGCAAACCAATTCTATCAACCCATCTGCATTAGCAGCAATGCGGTGTATAGCTCCTATAAAAGCATCTTTACCTCCGCCAACCATTCCCATTCTTAGTTTTCTCATATGCAAATAATGTAGTGATTAAATATGGAGTTATATTTTTAAGAACAACCGTTTGATGATCTCAAGTTAATAGAAATTCAAATTTATAGTTTATTCAAGTTTATTATTTTACTTTTTTATTTATAGTATAATTTTTTTTTAGATAGCAGATAACATTATAGCTTTAAATACTACATTTATTGCTTTAAAAAGTATTCTTTCTAATACTAACGATGCTAAACTATACCTCTTACCATAAGGCAACCTTCAGCTATTATCACCTCTGTCAACATTTAATCCTAAGTAACCCAATAATTTTAAAACTCAAAACTTAAATTTAATGAACGAAAACATTAATAAAAGCGCCTTGTTTAACGGGAGCTGCTTTGCACTTATTACCACCGCCTTTACTTTTTCTATCAGGGCAGGAATTCTGCCCCAATTAGGTCAGACATTTGGCCTTTCTGCCGAACAACTCGGATTTATTAATTCAATGTGGTTTTTAGGATTTCCGATTTCCATGATTATCGGAGGCTTGGTTTATCATACGTTTGGCCCCAAAAATATAATGATGGTGGCTTTTGTTTGCCATACCATTGGGATTATATTAACCATTTATGCAGGAGGATATGCAACCTTACTTATTTCCACACTTTTAATTGGCGTTGGTAATGGATGTACAGAGGCAGCCTGTAACCCTATGATTGCAGACATGTATTCAGGAGTTAAAATGAACAAAATGCTGAACAGGTTCCATATGTGGTTTCCCGGTGGAATTTTGCTTGGCGCCCTTATCTCCAAATTTATGACCGATAGCGGATTGTCGTGGCAGGCTCAGATGTGGGTGACTATGATTCCAACTATTACTTATGCTGTTTTGTTTTTCGGAAAAGCCTTCCCAAAGCCGCAAGTGGAAGGATCTACCTCTCTTGCTAAAAACTTCAAGGCCATGTTGAGCCCCGTTTATATATTCTTGTTTATTTGTATGGCCCTTACCGCTATCACCGAGTTTGGTCCAAACCAATGGGTAAGTATTATTTTGAGCAGCAGCGGAGCAGAGCCAATGATAATCCTGGCCCTTACCTCAGGTTTGATGGCGGTGGGCAGATTTTTTGCCGGGCCGGTTGTAGGCACCTTAGGCCAGACAGGTGTGCTGGTGATTTCGGCGATATTAGCAACCATAGGCATTTATATGTTCAGTACAGTTACCGGCCCTATGGCATATGTGGCTGCCGTAATCTTTGCTCTTGGCATTTGTTATTTCTGGCCGGTAATGATTGGTTCAGTGGCACAAAGAGTTCCCCGGAGCAGTGCCTTAGGTATGTCGATTGTGGGTGGAGTAGGCATGTTTTCTACCTCTATCTTCCAACCTATAATTGGTAGTTGGATTGATAATTCGAGGGCAGCAAACACTGCCAGGGGCATTACAGGAAACGCACTGGAACTGGCTACCGGGCAAAGTGCGTTACTAAAAATGTTGACCTTCCCTTCCATATTGGTTGTACTGTTTATCATATTTTTCGTCTGGCAAAAGAATTCAAAGACGGCTACAGAAAGCGAAATGACTATGGCTGTGCATTAGTAATAATCGTTTCAATTATGATAACGATTGCTTTTATCATTTTGAATGGATACATGCGTTGCAGAAAGAAGCAGGTTTTGCAACCACAATAGCATAATCTAGCCTATACAAAATGAACCAATAATTCAGAAGAAACCTGAAATGTAAGTGCATACAAAACCCAACGAGTATGCTCTGATGTAGTTTCTGATCGCTTGAAAAACTACGCAACAACTCTTGAAATAATCGAAACACAGTTGTATTTCTAAAATAGGTAAATTTATTTTTCAGTTGCTTGCTAACTCTTCCCGCCAATGAAATTTAGTACCCGATTATTATTGTCTGCCATGATGTTCCTTAATTTTTTTATCTGGGGAGCATGGTACGTAACGATGGGTACATATCTTAAATCTATTAAAGGGGTAACCGATGTACAGGTTGGTATTGCTTATGGTACCCAATCTTTAGGCGCTATTATCGCGCCTTTCATTATCGGCCTTATTGCCGATCGTTTTTTTGCCGCTCAAAAAATATTAGGTATCCTTCATATTGTTGGAGCCTTTTTACTTTATTACATTTCTACCATAGATAACTTTTCTAATTTCTATCCTGTTTTGTTGCTTTATATGATCTTGTTTATGCCCACCCTTGCTTTAGTAAATGCAGTATCGTTTAAGCAAATAAATAACCCGGAAAAAGAATTTGCCAATATCCGTGTTTGGGGCACAGTAGGATGGATTGTTGCCGGGCTTATTATTGCATGGCTTGCCTGGGAACAAAAAAATACGTTGATACAAACTTTTAGGTTAGCTGCAATAGTTTCTTTAGTGATGGGGCTTTTTAGTTTTGCTTTACCAGATACACCTCCGCCTAAGTCTGGCACTAAAACTACCTTTCGCGAAATATTGGGTTTGGATGCCATCGGACTATTGAAAGACAAAAACTTCCTGGTATTCTTTCTATCGTCAATACTTATTTGCATTCCACTTGCTTTTTACTACCAGGAAACCAATATCTTTTTGAATGAATTAAAAGTGGAAGGAGCCGCAGGCAAAATGACTTTAGGTCAAATGTCGGAGTTAGGCTTTCTGTTTCTAATGCCGTTTTTCTTTAGCCGTTTAGGTGTAAAAAAAATGTTACTTATTGGCATGGCTGCATGGGTTCTAAGATATTTATGTTTTGGATTTGGTGATACGGGAAGTAGAATGTGGATGTTGTATGGAGGTATTATTCTGCATGGCATTTGTTACGACTTCTTTTTTATAACAGGTCAGATTTATACAAACGATAAGGCAGGTGATAAGTTTCGTTCTTCAGCACAGGGGATGATAACCCTGGCTACCTACGGGGTAGGAATGCTGATAGGATTTTGGATAGCAGGTTTAGTAGCAGAAAAATATACCACTGCTAACGGACATGACTGGAAGAGTATCTGGATAGTACCTGCAGTTATTTCGGCAATGGTATTTCTTTTATATGCCTTGCTGTTTAAAGATGAGCAAAAAAAACGCCTTAGCCAGGCAGAAGCAAAAACAGGATTAGCAACAAGCCCTATAACTTAGATAACATTACTAATATGGAAAAAAAAACAAATCGCAGAGCAGTATTTAAAAACCTTATTTTAGGAGGCACAGCAGTTATTGCAGGAAAATCGTTAACTGCTTCTGTGCGTAAGCAACCCATAAAAGAGATTATGCTTAAAGGAAACATTAACCATTCCGTTTGCCGGTGGACGTATAATTTTGTCCCCTTAGAAGAATTATGTCAACACATCCAAAAAATTGGATTTGCGGCAATGGATTTAGTAGGCCCAAAAGATTGGAATACACTAAAGAAGTACAACATCTTTTCTTCCATGTGCAATGGTGCTGACCTTGGCATTCCTAATGGATGGAATGATAAACAGTATCATGAAAAACTTATTAAAAATTATACAGACCATATAGAACTGGTTGCCAAAGCAGGATATAAAAACCTCATCTGCTTTAGTGGCAACAAAAAAGGGATGGATGACGAAACAGGATTAAAAAATTGTACTGAAGGACTTAAGCAAATATTATCCGTTGCTGAAAAGAAAGGAGTTATCATACAAATGGAATTATTAAACAGCAGGGTAGATCATAAAGATTATATGTGCGACAAAAGTGCATGGGGTATTGAATTAAGTAAACGTCTCGGCAGCGAAAATTTTAAGTTGTTATACGATATCTACCACATGCAAATTGATGAGGGAGATGTTATCAGAACCATTCAAAATAATTATAAACACTTCGGTCATTACCATACCGGTGGTGTACCCGGTAGAAATGAGTTAGATGATAGCCAGGAATTATTTTACCCCGCAATTATGAAGGCCATTAAAGATACCGGATATAAAGGTTATGTAGCACAGGAGTTCATTCCTAAAAAAGCAGATAAAATTGCTTCGTTAAGAGATGCCGTTAATCTTTGTGATGTTTAAAGTACATTGGAGTTACTGTAACTTAAAATAATAACAAGTAAAAAGTTTAATCGTAAATATTTAATCTGAACAGTATGAAAGAGAATGAAAAAGCTAATCCTTCTGAAAATAATTCCAGGAGAGATTTTATAAAAAATTCAACGATGGCTGCCGCCGGATTTATGATTGTTCCCCGGCACGTGCTCGGCGGAAAAGGATTTATTGCTCCCAGCGACCGTCTTACAATTGCGGGTATAGGCGTAGGCGGAAAAGGGGAAAGTGACATTGCAAATTTCTTTAAAAGCGGCAAGGCGGACATAGCCTACTTGTGCGATGTAGACGATAAAAGAGCTGCCACAACAGTTAAAAACTTTCCCAAAGCAAAATACTATAAAGATTGGCGCCAGATGCTGGATAAAGAATCGAAGAACTTTGACGCAGTTTCTGTATCAACGCCCGATCATAATCATGCCGCGCCTGCTTTAGCTGCTATGCAATTAGGTAAACATGTATATGTACAAAAGCCTTTAACGCACGATGTACATGAAGCACGCGTACTTACCGAGGCTGCTAAAAAGTATAAAGTGGTAACACAAATGGGAAACCAGGGCGCATCGGGTGATGGTGTACGGCAATTAGTAGAGTGGTATGATGAAGGTATTATTGGCGATGTAAGTACAGTGTATATATGGACTAACAGACCGGTTTGGCCGCAGGGCATTCCCTGGCCAGGCACTAAATCTGAAGTGCCTTCAACTTTAGACTGGAACCTCTGGTTAGGCACTGCTCCTCAAAAAGATTATGTAGAGAAACTGGTGCCTTTCAACTGGCGTGGCTGGTGGGATTATGGTACCGGCGCATTGGGAGATATGGGATGTCATTTAGTTGAACCTGCTTTTCGCGTTTTAAATCTTCAATATATTACTGATGTGCAGGCAAGCGTAGGAACAGTATACGTAGATCAGTTTCAGCAGGGTTATTTTCCTGAAGGTTTTCCACCATCGAGCCATGTTACTATCAATTTTCCTAAAACCAATAAAACGAAAGGGCCGGTATTAGTTCATTGGATGGATGGCGGCATACAACCTGCAAGACCGCAGGAGTTAGGACCGACTGAACTTTTTGGCGACGGTGGCAACGGCTGCCTGTTTTTAGGCACAAAAGGTAAAATGATGTGCAGCACCTATGGCGCCGATCCGCGACTTTTACCTCTATCAAAAAATCAGGAGGTGAAAGTGAAGCAAAAGCTGGCAAGAGTACCGGGAAGCGCCGAAGGGCACTATGCGCAATGGGTAAATGGTTGTATTGCAGGTTATGGCAAAATGGAAATGAGTTCTCCTTTCGACACAGCCGGCCCCTTAACTGAAGCATTGTTAATGGCAAACTTAGCTATTAAGGGAAATACTTTCCGCAAGCCACGGCAGACAAATGGTGTAGGTAATGCCTTTACATATCCGGGAAAGAATATCAAATTATTATGGGACAATGAAAAGATGATGGTTAGCAATTTTGAGGATGTAAACCAGTTTGTAAAACGTAAATACCGGGAGGGATTTAGTGTTGCGGATTTATCGGCGTAAATTATTAGCGAAGGTATTTTAACGGCAGCGGCAAAACAAAGAAAGGATTTCTTATAAAGCCGATAGAGTATGAGCTAACCTTAAAACAACAAATAATGATGCACTATAAACGCAGAGATTTTTTAAAAGCAGCTTCAACGTTAGTGTCGGGGGTGGCATTAACGGGTATCGGCGGTCAGATAGCCGGCTGTAAGGCGGGCTCAAAATTGAGTGGCAATAACAATGTATTTGGACTACAGCTCTATAGCCTTCGCGACGTTTTACCGGCAGACCCTAAAGGCATATTAAAGCAGGTAGCCTCTTTCGGTTATAAACAAATAGAAGGCTATGAAGGCAATAAAGGTATTTATTGGGGAATGAAGAATACCGAATTTAAAAGCTTTTTGGATGATTTGGGGATGCAAATGGTTTCGAGCCATTGTAATTACAAACAAGAGCTTGAAAGAAAAGCGGATGAAGCTGCGGCAATAGGAATGAAGTATTTGATTTGCCCTTCTTTAGGAAATCCAAAAACATTGGATGCTTTTAAGCAGGCTGCCGAAACTTTTAATAAGTCGGGCGAAATATGCAGGCAAAGAGGACTTCGTTTTGCTTATCATAATCATGCTTATTCCTTTAAGCAGGTGGAGGGCCAGTACCCGCAGGATGTAATGATGCAAAGCACTGATAAAGCTCTTGTAGATTATGAAATGGACATGTACTGGGTTGTTGCTGCAGGGCAAGACCCTGTAGTTTGGCTTAACAAATACCCCGGACGTTTTAAATTAGGCCATGTTAAGGATAAAAAAGGAAATGAAACCGCTACTTTAGGTACAGGTACAATTAACTATCCTGCTATTATACAAGTGGCGAAAAAAGTGGGAATGGAATATTTTATTGTAGAGCAGGAAGAATATGAAGGCACTACACCTATAGGGGCCGCAAAAGACGATGCAGAATACATGAAGAGGCTTAAGATATAAAGACACGAAACGGCAAGAGGTACAGGGAAGATTTTTAGTACACGCAGCACTGTCATAGCAGAAAGCTTTTATTATAATCTTCCCTGCAAGCTCTTTGTGATAAGAGCATGGCTATGGATGAAAAAAACTGCGATGAAACAAATAACAAAAATCCTTTGCTCCAAACAGCGCTTCAAACGAATCAGTTGTTAGAACTTCTTCAGAAAGAAGAGACTTTGTCATTGGGTCAATAAGTTATTGGGTAGTAAATAGTATTCATTACTCATTGCTCACTATTCATTATTCAATATTCATTATTCCCTATTCACTCTTCACCATTTATTACTTCTTGCCCGGCTACTCCTCACTCCTCCACTAATTCTACAACTCTTTTTTGTTTGCTGCTTTCAAATGCAGCTTCAATAATCCGGATCACCTTTAAACCGTCCTCAGCGCTTACGGGAGCAACTCCATTATTTCTTATTGCATCGAATACCTCATTAAAATATTGTATATAGTTTCCGTGCTCTGTAGGCAAGGTTTGCCTTACAACCTCTCCATTTATTTCGGTATGCAATAAGCCTTTTTCTGTTTCAGGCTCTATACCCCATCCATCTGTTCCCGGTATTTTTTCAGCCTGAAGGTCATTTTCCTGAACATCGGCCCTGCTTTTAATAAATGTGCCTTTGACGCCATGTAATATAAATGAAGGCAGTGCTTCTCTTACCACATAACTTGCCTTTAACCGTACTCTTTTATCTCTATAAAACAATAGCAACTCGAAGTAATCGTCCACTTTTGAAATGCTTCTTACAATATCAACATCTGCAAAGACTGCCTTAGGCCATCCAAATAACTGAAGAGCCTGATCTATTAAATGCGATCCTAAATCATATAACGTTCCTGTTCCCGGCCCGGGTAGTTCCTTGTGAGCTTTAGCACTTAACTCTTCTTTGTAACGGTCAAAATGGATTTCAGCTTCAACAATATCTCCCAACAACTTTTTGTTTAAAACACCTTTTACTGTTTTAAAATCGCTGTCCCACCTTCTGTTATGGTAAACAAATAACTTCTTATTTTTTTCTTTTGCCAGTTCAATTAAATTTTCTCCATCCTGCGATGTAATAACAAAAGGCTTTTCAACGATTACATGCTTGCCAGCTTCTAAAGCTTTTTTAGCATAATTAAAGTGTGTGCTGTTAGGCGTATTCACAATTACAAGTTCAACAGAAGGATCGGCAAGCATCTCTTCATAAGTATCATAAGATTTAATGTGAGGATATTTTTTTGATGCATTCTTCGAACTTCTCTCCCAAACACCGTAAAGTTCAAAGCCATGATGTACCTTAATAAAAGGTGCATGAAAAACTTTTCCTGACATTCCGAAAGAACAAAGCGCAGTACGAATGGGTGGATTACTCATAAAAAAATGGAAGTGGTTGTAATTATTATTTCCTTAATTATGAAAGCAGGTTATTTAAGATCGTCAAGCGTTACAGGATCCATATCTGTGTAATCTTTATTTTCCCCGGCCATACCCCAAATGAATGAATAGCTTGCCGTACCACAACCCGAATGTATAGACCACGGCGGAGAAACAATAGCTTCATAATTATTTACAACCATATGCCTTGTTTCCTGCGGATGTCCCATCAGGTGTATTACCCGTTGACCTTCTTTTACGTCAAAATAAAAATAGGCTTCCATTCTTCGGTCATGTACATGCGATGGTATAGTGTTCCAGACTGAGCCATTTTTTAAGACTGTTAAGCCCATCACAAGTTGGCAACTGGTAATACCATCATTATGTATGTATTTATAAATAGTTCTTTCGTTGGCAGTATCTACGCTGCCAAGATTAGAAGGTGTTGCTTCTTCCTTTGGCATCTTACGGCTTTCGTAAGTATGATGAGCGGGGCAACTAAGTAAATAGAAAACTGCCGGAGTACCTGCACTATCACTTGAAAAAGAAACCTGCTTAGTCCCTTTACCGATATAAACACAATCTAATTTTGTTAACTCGTATTCACCGTTTTCCGTTGTTACTTTTCCATCACCTCCTACATTTATAATTCCAAGTTCTCTTCTTTCCAAAAAATATTCAGCACGCAAAGCAGCTTCCTTTGGCAATACAATAGTTTCGTTGGCTGGCATAACACCACCTACAATCATCCGGTCGTAATGCGTGTAAACAAGGTTACACTCATCCGGCTGCATCAGGTTTTGCAGCAAAAAATTTTCTCGTAAAGCAGTTGTATCAAATTGTTTTGCTTCGTTTGGGCCAATGGCATATCTGCTGGTCATAAAGATTTTTAGAATTTTTACTTATGGAAGAATTAGAAACGACTGATTGATACGCGAAATTAAATACAATCCCCTTTTGCCACTACTTTAGGAGAAAATAAATGAGCCAACAATGTATTTATATATTGGCTGTCCTTTATTTAAAATGTACTTTTTTATGCTTCAGTTATGCTGAAAGAGGAGAACTGTTTTGAGGAAATTTTTTGAGCTCTTAAAGGTGGGAGGCATTCTTGTAATAAATTCAAATGCCTCTAATAATTTTTCTTTTTCATGCTGATGCATTACTATTAGTTTTTTCTTCAAAAAGTCTTTCGAATTTTGGGCTTTCAGTTCTTTTGAATTTATCCCAGAAGGTAAAATACAATCCAAAGTTGTATTTAAACTGCTTATGATGCAAAGAATGATGCGTAGCGCCAATCAACCATTTGCCAAGAAGATGCTTATGAAAGTTTTTTGGATATACTTCTATTTCAAGATGATTGATTACAGAGCTAAAGGTCATTATGGTAAGCTGAAATAAGAGAACGTAAACGTGCATGGGAATAAATATGATAGTTAATGGCAGTATGATTGCCTGTAAAAATCCCTCTAAAGGATGAAAGGAAAAAGCAGTCCACGGGCTGGTTGTGTTGCTATCATGATGTACTTTATGAAGTATCTTAAAAACTTTTGGATTATGCATCCAGCGGTGCAACCAGTAGTAATAACTTTCATGTATTGCCATAGAAATTGCAAGGCTTACCGGTAAATACCACAGTGGATAGTTGTGAACATCAATATAAATACGTGTATATCCTTTTTGCCAAAGAACCATCGTAAATGCACCGGCAAGGGCAAATATTAATGAAGTAACTAAAGACCATTTTACTTCGGTATAGAACTGCTTTTTTTCAAATTTTTTTTTGCCAAGCCTTCTGTTTGTCCATCTATTTTTACCTACGACAAAAAAAGCAATATGAAAAATGGAGGCTATCAAAAAATAGCGGCCAGCCACTACCAAAAACATTATTATAGTTAGCAGGGCAAAATATAAAGGAAGAGAAAAGTTGGGAAACTGAGGCATTACATTAAAACATACTATAAAGTAACAAATACAATACTATAAAGTTTAAAAAAATGACTGAGACAAGCGAGACTAAATGAATATTGAAATTTGAGGTCAAAATTTTATTTCTTCCTCATTCTGATCAAAAAACTGAAATTCTGTTAGGTGAAGATTGTTATTTGCCGAAACCTTAATCTTAGTTTTATACTTCCTGTTCCAGTTAAACTTTATTGAATTAAAAAACCAGCCTTTTGTTAAATGTGAATAAACAATCGGGTTAACTGATAAAGTAAGGTTTTTGTGCTGATGGGTGATTAAGTAAGACATTTTCTTTTCTATCTCATCTACCAATAAAACTGTAGAAGTTATTTTTCCTGTTCCGTTACAGGTGGGGCAAACTTCTGCAGTATTTATATTTACCTCGGGCCGCATTCTTTGCCGGGTAATTTGCATAATGCCAAACTTAGAAATGGGAAGAACTGCATGCCTTGCCCGATCCGGCCTCATAAAACCATCCATAGCATCCTGAAGTTTTCTTTTATTTTCAGGAAGCTTCATATCAATAAAATCGACAACAATAATACCCCCAATGTCCCGCAACCTAAGCTGTCTTGCTATCTCTTCGCCAGCTTCCATATTAGTTTGCATGGCATTTTCTTCCTGGTTATTACTTATACTTTTATAGCCGCTGTTTACATCAATTACATGCAGTGCTTCTGTATGTTCTATTATAAGGTAAGCCCCGCTGGGTAAATTAACAGTTTTGCCAAATGCGCTCTTAACCTGTTTGGTTATCCCAAAATTGTCAAAAATGCTCACACCATTTTGGTAAAACGAAACTATTTCAGCTTTATCAGGAGCAATCTTCTGTATATAATTTTTTGTATCCTGATAAATATTTTGTTCGTTTACAACTATCCTGTTAAAATCTTCGGTTAAAAGATCTCTCAGCATACTTGTAGCCTTTGTCTGCTCGCTTAAAATTTTTGCAGGTGCAACAGCCCCTCTTAAATTCTTTTCAATGGCTTTCCATGTATTAACAAGGGCAGTTAAATCTTCATGCAATTCTGCTGTATTTTTTCCTTCGGCGGCAGTACGTACTATAACACCGAAGTTCTTTTGCTTAATTGCCTCAACAATTTTTTGAAGACGTTTACGTTCGTCGTTGCTATGGATTTTTTTAGAAACAGCAACAATATCATTGAAAGGAGTAAGCACAACAAATCTTCCGGGCAAAGAAATTTCGCAGCTTAACCGTGGACCTTTAGCTGCAATAGGTTCTTTTAAAATTTGTACGAGTACGTTTGGCCGGCCACCAAGAACCTCATTTATTTTACCTGTCTTTACTATTTCGGGCTCCACTTCAAACTTACTGAAATCAAAACTGTTTTCCGATTTGTCGTTGATACATAATTGCGTAAATTTTAAAATAGAGCGCGCATATGGGCTAAGGTCTGTATAGTGAAGGAAGGCGTCTTTCTCGAAGCCAACATCAATAAAGGCAGCATTCAATCCCGGTATTAATTTCTTTACTTTTCCGAGATAAATATCACCAACACCAAATGTAGCATCGGTTTTTTCGTTGTGAAGTTCAACTAACTTTTTATCTTCAAGAAGGGCTATTTCTACTCCGGATGCAGTAGAATTAATGATCAATTCTTTGTTCAAATCGCAACTTTTAAAAGTTCACACAGTTTCTCTTTGCAGCCGGACGTATCCACTCCATCAAAATTTTTACCAACATATAGTTATCCTGCTACTTTAAGAAGTTTGATAAGGGAAAGGCAAAGTTGCAAAACAGGTGTTGGCGAAGAAGTTACAAATGCCGAAAAGTATTTGCTTTCCGGCATTGCTTATTATATTTCTACGAGTTTATTTTCTCTTTTTATGACGATTTTTTCTTAGTCTCTTTTTACGTTTATGGGTAGCAATTTTATGACGCTTTCTTTTTTTTCCGCAAGGCATGTTTAATAATTAAGTTTAAAATCAATTTATTGTAAGGCTTTTATTCGTGCATCTAATTCTTTTTGAGCTTCCGGGTTAGGTATTTTTTGTTTCACCTCTTTATACCATTTTACAGCATTTTCCTTTTCTCCCTTGCGGTCGTAAGTTTCTGCCAGATTTAAAACTGCTTCAAGATTGTCCGGTTGTTTTTCCGCGACGATTTTAAAACGTTCAATGGCTTTATCATACTGACCGCTTTTTATTCCACCTAATCCTAAAATCATTTGTCCGAATACATTATCCGGATTTTTTTCAACAATAGCTCTAATCGGGGCAATTCCCTCCATTGGATTTTCGGATATGTTCCCAAAAATATAACAAGCCCCTAATCCTATTTTACTACTGTCATTATCCGGATTTACTTGTAACGCCTGCTCAAAAAGATCTTTTGCGTTTGTAGCTAACCACTTTTGCATAGCCGATTTTTCCTCTGTCTTTAAGCTATTTAAAAACAAATGGGCAGCAAAGGTGAGGGATTTTTCAGAATTTTCCAATTTAGCTGCCTGTGCAGTATAATAAGCATAAGGTTCAAACAATCTTACACTGTCTTCCCAAAAGGAAGCAAGCTGTTTATACGCATTAATTTGCTGATTTTTTACGTCTCCTCTTTTTACGATGTTCTCTAAAGAAGTAACTTTTTGTACCTGGGTTATGGTAAGCCTTTCTTTAGCATGAGTAAGCATTTTCTCTACATCAATAGCTTTTTCTTCGTGTGGCGTATTAGCAGCTATGGCCTGAGGTTTTTTTTCAGGGATTGTTTTGCCAAAAAAGAAGAGAAGGATAAGCAATAATAAACCACTGGAAACCAGTACTACTTGTTGTTTTCTAACCATAATAGTTGGCAAAAGTAAGCCAAATACTAAGCATAAAGAATTGGTAGTAGTTAAAAAGCGGCTTAATTACTCGTAGAATTAGAGGAGAACTAATCTTATTCCTGCTTTCTTTTGCTTTTTACATCGTGAACAAATTCCTTAGCAGGTTTAAAAGCAGGAATGAAATGCTCTGGAATTTCAACAGCAACATTTCTCTTTATATTGCGACCAATTTTGGCTGCCCTTTTTTTTGTTATAAAACTTCCAAAACCACGGATGTAAATATTCTCGCCTTGTGCAAGACTCTCTTTTACTTCTTTAAACATTGTTTCAAGCGTAACTAAAACATCAACTTTTGGTATACCCGTTTTTTCTGAAATTTGATTTATTAAATCTGACTTTCTCATGCGGTATTTGTTTTTGCTGTTCTCACTTAACAGTATTCCTATGGGCAATGTATAAGTCTGTAATTACTGGTTTTATTATAACTTATAATTTAAATAAAACTAATTATCAATCAATAAGTTGCTCTTTTTATAATACTTGCTAAACTTATGCCAACCCCTATTTCTAAAGACGGTAGGAAAAAATTCTTCACTAATGATATTATGCTTTGGAATCAGCAAGGTAATAAAAGAATCATGCCATGGAAGGGTGAAAAAGACCCTTATAAAATTTGGATTAGTGAAATTATTTTACAACAAACACGTGTAGCACAAGGACTTTTATATTATCATAATTTTATTACCCAATTTCCTACCCTAAAAACTTTGGCTGAAGCTGAAGATAACGCAGTTTTTAAAATGTGGGAAGGATTAGGATATTATTCCCGGTGCAAGAACATTCTTATCACTGCCAGGCATATTTCAAATAATCTTCACGGAAGATTTCCTGATACATATGACGAAATTTTAGGGTTGAAAGGAATAGGGCCGTACACTGCAGCGGCGATTTCTTCTTTTGCGTATGGACTTCCACATGCAGTTGTAGATGGTAATGTTTTCAGGGTTTTAGCAAGATATTTTGGGGAAACCCTGGCAATTGATTCAGAAAAAGGTAAGCTTTATTTTACCGGGTTAGCCAATGAAGTGCTTTATAAATCTGACGCCGCAAGTTATAACCAGGCAATTATGGATTTTGGCGCCACTATATGCAAACCTCAAATTGCCGAGTGCCAGGAGTGTATTTTGCAAAAAAATTGCTCCGCTTATAAAAACGGTCTTGTAAATAAATTACCTATAAAGGAAAAGAAACTTCAAAAAAGTAGGCGGTGGTTCTATTACTTTATTTTTCTGTGTAACAATTCTGTGCTTATTAATAAACGGAAAGAGAAGGACATATGGCAAAATTTGCACGAGTTTTACCTATATGAATATGAAAAACCTATAGACTGGACACATGATGCAATAAACCGATGGCTTAAAGAGCAGCTTGGTATTAAAAAGTACAGGCTTTTGCAATTGTCAGAAAAGTTTCATCAGCAGCTAACCCACCAGCTTTTGCAAGGTCAGTTTATCGTGATTGATCTAAAAGTAATTCCCGTGTCTCTAAAGCATTTAGAGTGTATAAAAGTATTGGACTTAGAATTACTTGCGTTTCCAAAACTTATAAATAATTATCTCCAGGCGTATCCTCTAAAAAGACAGAAAAATGAATTGATAACTAAAAAATGATTCAAGCCGTTCTAAAATCTGCTGGAGAATATTAATGATAGGGTTAGCATCAATCCTTTGATAATCACTTTTCATCTGAAATGTACACTCCATTCCGCTATTATTCATTCAAAAGGGATTATTATAATTTTTAATTGAAACAATTCCGTTAACAATTGAATTGTTTTATAAAAAAAGTTAATTTTAAAAAAGCTAAAATCTTATAGAGCCCGACAAATTTAAATACGATTATTATGAGAGGTGTTAACCGAGTAATGTTAATTGGAAATTTAGGTAAAGACCCGGATGTACAATACCTGGAAGGAAACATTGGAGTGGCAAAATTTAGCCTGGCTACTACCGAAACGTATAAAGACCGTGGGGGGAAGCTGGTCTCGCAAACCGAATGGCACACAGTTGTGCTATGGCGAGGTCTCGCAGACCTGGCGCAAAAATACCTTCATAAAGGAAGTTTGGTATATATAGAGGGCCGTTTAAGAACACGCAGTTGGGAAGATAAAGAAGGCAATAAAAAATTTGCAACAGAAGTAGTTGGAGATAACCTTATAATGCTGGATAAACGCGGCGAGGGACATGGTATACCTGGTGCACATGATATGGAAGGAATAAGCAATGCTGATGTTCCTCCTGTTAGTGAATCCTCTGAAGACCTTCCTTTCTAAATAGAGACTTTGTATTAGTTATATTTACATAGTTCACTCATGTTTCAACCAACCTGATTTTTCTTAACCAAACCCCTTTGCATTGGATCATCACCCGGCACTATTGTACTTATTGTTTCAAGTCAACCCTGCCGCTATTAACACCCAGGCTACTACAATATTAATTTTTCTCCTTATTATTTTACTGTTGATCTCCTTTTTTTTGGCCGGAGCCGAAGTAGCTTTTTTCTCATTAAGTTATAAGGATATTAATATGCTCAAGGCGAAACAGCAACCGAGTTATAAGCGTATTGTTGACCTTTTGGAAGAGCCAAAAACCTTACTTGCCTCGCTGCTTGTTGCTAATAGCTTCGTAAATATTGGCATCATCATTATTTCGAACTTCGTTATAGATGAAATGCTACCTCTTGAAACTCAATTGTGGTGGGTTAAATTTTTAATTAAAGTGCTCTCTGTTACTTTTCTGTTGGTGCTTTTTGGAGAGGTTATGCCAAAGGTTATGGCAACCCAAAACAATATTCGGTTCGCAAAAGAGGCAGGAGCATTAGTAGAGACGGTGTCCCTATTATTTAAAGGACTAAGCAGGCAATTGGTTGCTACTTCAGATTTTATCGAAAAAAAGCTTGCCCGAAAATCAAATACGGCTTATAGCCTTGAGGAATTAGATCATGCAATTGACATAACGACAAATAGCGAAGCATCTTTAAAGGAAAAGAATATTTTAAAGGGTATTGTAAAATTCAGCAATATCACAGCTAAGCAGGTTATGAAAACAAGGCTTGATGTAAGCGGAATTGAATATGCTACTAGCTTTGACGACCTGGTAAGAAAGGTAGAAGAACTGCATTACAGCCGGTTGCCTGTTTATAAGGAAGACCTTGACAATGTGGTAGGAATGATACATACAAAAGATTTGTTGCCGCATTTAGAGCAACCCGACGATTTTGAATGGCATACGCTAATGCGGCCTCCCTACTTTATTCACGAGCAAAAGATGATAGAAGATTTGTTGAAGGAGTTTCAAACCAAACGAATACATTTTGCAATTGTTGTTGACGAGTTTGGAGGCACAAGCGGCATCGTTACATTAGAAGATATAATGGAAGAAATAATAGGAGATATTAAGGACGAGTTTGATGAAGAAGATATTGCTTTTAAAAAGCTCGATGATCATAACTATCTATTTGATGGGAAAATAATAATACATGATGTATGTAAAGCAATGGAGTTGCCAACAGAGACATTTGATGAAGTGAAAGGCGACAATGAAACCCTTGCAGGCCTTGTATTAGAGCTCGCGGGCGAAATACCTGCAGTTAATGAAACTATATCAAGCGGCGACTTCGATTTTACAGTATTGGAGATTGAAAAAAATCGTTTGCAAAAAATTAAGGTTGCCATAAAACCTTCAGTTACACAGTAAGTGTAGCTTTGACGAAATGAAAGTTACTTTGAAAAAAGCTTTCTCCTTTGTTTGTTCCCATGTTAGGTGTTTAGGAAAAATAATCATATTTCTTCCAATGTTCGGCGGACTTTTGTTTATCGCCACATTTCCCTCCTGCAACAGCGATTATACTCCAAAGCCGAAAGGTTATTTTCGGATTAATTTTCCTAAAAAGCAATACCAACTTTTTAACCGCCCTGGTTATCCTTATTCGTTTGAATATCCCGTTTATGCAGAAGTTATAAAAGACAGTAGTTTTTTTGGCCAGGAAACAGAGAACCCGTGGTGGATAAACATTACATATCCTCAATTTAACGGAACGGTATATGTCAGTTATAAAAAAATAGGTGCTAACAGGTTAGATAAGCTGGTGAATGATGCTTACACCATCACCAATAAGCACACTTCAAAAGCTTACAGCATAGAGGACAGTTTAATAGTAACACCAAACAATATATATGGAACTTTTTTTAGAGTAGGTGGAAATGTAGCTACCGCAAACCAGTTTTTTTTAACCGATTCAACAAAGCATTTTCTTCGCGGAGCTTTGTATTTTGATGCAACTCCTAATGAAGACTCACTTGGTATAGTAAACAACTTTTTAATAGAAGATGTTAAGCACATGATCAATACTTTTAGGTGGAAGTAAACCTTTTTAGATTATTTTGAAATTAATGTTTGAGGGATTGCACTTTAGCTATGGCATTAAAAAGAATAGAGAAATTTAGAACGTCCTCCTTTCGAATTAAGGATAATATAAAAACTATCTTCGTAAAACTATCTCTAAACCGGTGAAGAGACAATGATAGCGATTGATAATATACTTGTAAGTGATCAGGTGGTTGAAGAACAGTTTGTTTGCGACCTTACCAAGTGCAAAGGCGGATGTTGCGAAGATGGAGATGCCGGAGCGCCATTAGAGGTGCAGGAACTCAATCAACTTCTAAACTTTATTGAAGACATAAAGCCGTACATGACTCCCGAAGGAGTAAAAGAAATTGAGCGCCAGGGAAAGTATGTATACGACAAAGAATTTGGCTGGGTAACGCCAACCGTAAATGGTAAAATTTGTGCTTACGGTTACAGGGATAAACAAGGTATTGTAAAGTGCTCTATAGAACAGGCATACAACGATGAAAAGATTAGCTGGAAGAAACCTATAAGCTGTCATTTGTTCCCTATACGAATAAAAAAAAGCAGTGACAAAAAAACCGAGTATGTAAACTACGAGCCTCGCGAAGACATTTGTGCTGCTGCCTGTAAACTGGGTAAAAAACTTAAAGTGCCTACCTACCTTTTTTTAAAAGAAGCAATAATAAGAAAGTACGGAGAGGAATTTTACAAAACCCTTGAAGCTACTGCACAGCACCTGGAAGAAAATAAGCTAGTAACAAAAAGAGGCAAAAAATAGTTAGAAGGCAAAGAACAAACTTTTTAGATTATGACAGATACGGCAGCAACATTTATTACTAAGAGTACCATTAAAGCATCTGATACTAAGCACAGGGACAAGATAAATTTTAATATCAGCAAATACAATGCAGTAGTGCCGGCAGGTAAGCTGCAGTTTACTGATGTAATGATGGCTCGTGAAAGGGCAAAGAATGCTAAGTGGAGAGCGATTGAAACATTAGACCAGCAACTGGAAAATTTTGAACGTTTATTTACAAAACGTGGCGGAAAGGTTATTTGGGCCGAAACCGGAGACCAGGCGTTACAGGAAGTTGCAAAAATATGTAAAGATAAAAGCTGTAAAACGGTGGTAAAGAGCAAGAGCATGGTTACGGAAGAAATTCACCTGAACAAGTTCTTCGAAAAGCAGGGAATTGAAAGCGTTGAAACGGATCTTGGCGAATACATTCAACAGTTAGATGGTGAAGCTCCTTACCATATTGTAACGCCAGCTATGCATAAAAACAAAGAGGATGTTGCTAAACTTTTTACAGATAAACTTGGTACACCTCCCAATCTTACACCTGAGCAATTAACAATGGTTGCGCGCCAAACGCTACGGAAAAAATTTGTGCAGGCTGAAGTAGGCATAACAGGCGCAAACTTCATCATTGCAGACATTGGCGGAATTGCTATTACCGAAAATGAAGGTAATGCCCGTTTAAGTTGCGCCTTTCCTAAAACACATATTGTAATCGTCGGTATAGAAAAGGTTATTCCTTCATTAACTGATCTGGCATTGTTCTGGCCTCTGCTTGCTACTTATGGAACCGGGCAAAAAGTTACAGTTTATAATACAATAGTAAATGGTCCTAAACAACCAGCCGAAACCGATGGACCTGAAGATATGTATGTAATATTACTTGATAACGGTCGTACCAATCTCCTAAAAAACCCTAAAACCCGCGAGGCTTTATATTGCATCAGGTGCGGTGCTTGCTTGAATGCCTGCCCTGTTTATAAAAATATTGGGGGTCACGCTTACGGAGCAACCTACAGCGGACCCATTGGCAGCATAATCACTCCACATTTAAACTATATGGATGAGTATAAGCACCTCAGCAATGCTTCGTCATTATGTGGTAATTGCACGGAGGTTTGTGCAGTAAAAATTAACCTGCATGAGTTGTTATTGGAAAACAGGCATGAGGCTGTTGACGCAGGCATGGCTCCCTTAACCGAAAAAATAGCATGGAAGGCCTGGAAGATTGCCAGCTTAAACAGAAAGATGATGAACATGGGCAACGGTAAACTAAAGAACAGCATAGTCAATAAACTTTTTAAAGGCTGGACAGCACATAGAACCGAACTTAACTTTAGCCAGAAAACTTTTAACCAGTTATGGGAAGAGAGAAAATGGTATAAATAACGAAAGATGCTGCTTTATTCCTCTGCGGTAACTAACCGTTTAACATACATCACAGACGTGCTGTTGAAGGCAATAGGAGTAGAGCAATATGAGATAACAACAAACATCGAAGTATATGTTGCTTTTAAAGGTCCCCGGATTAATTATTCAAAAGCAGCGATTAGCGAACAGGAAATTTGGATAGCACCGGTATCATTATTGTTTGAAGAAGATATAAAGCCCCAAAGTATTGAGGTTTTTTTATGGAGAGAGCAAACTGCATTTTTCAAAACGTTCGGTAAAGATCTCCCTTTTGACATTTTTGCTGCATCGTTTTATTTACTCTCGCGCTATGAAGAGTATTTGCCTTATTCCTTAGATATGTATGGCAGGTATGCCCACGAAAACAGTCTTGCATTTAAAGGAGGTGTTTTACAACTGCCTCTTGTAAACCTTTGGCTAAATGAGTTTATGAAGGTATTAGAGCAATCATTCCCTGCCTTAAGCCTTAAGCCTTCCGCCTTCAACTTTCTGCCTACTTATGATATTGACATTGCCTGGAGCTATTTAAATAAAGGCTGGCTTAGGAACACAGGAGCATTTGTAAGGGCAATGGGCAATGGGCAATGGGCAATGGTGAAGGAAAGAGTAAAGGTTTTGCAGGGAAAACAGAAAGACCCATTTGACAGCTATAACTGGCTAGATAACTTGCATAAGATTCATAAACTACAGCCTCTTTATTTCTTTTTATTAGCAAATAAAAATAAAGGCTATGATAAAAATATTTCACCAACGAACACAGGCTATAGGGGTATGATTAAAAGGACTGCTGGAACTCATCCAATCGGTATACATCCTTCGTGGCAAAGCGGTGATAACAACAAGTTGCTTACAAAAGAAATTGCAAGTTTAGAAAGCATTAGCGGTAAACAAATATCTAAAAGTCGTCAACATTATATTCGCATGAAGCTTCCTGATACTTACCGGCTTTTAATTGCCGCAGGTATCAAAGAAGATTATTCAATGGGCTATGGAAGTATTAACGGCTTCAGAGCATCATATTGTTTGCCTTATAAATGGTTTGATTTAGAAAAGAACACTACAACACCTCTTTCAATTTATCCTTTTTGCTATATGGAAGCCAATTCTTATTTTGAACAAAAATATTCTGCCGATCGTGCGTTGGAAGAATTAGAACATTACTATAAGGTAACTAAAAACGTAAGTGGTTTACTAATCACCATATGGCATAACCATTTTTTAGGAACAGATAAAATGTTTACCGGCTGGAAAGAAGTGTATGAAGAATTTATAAAGAGGCATTCTATTATCACTCGATAAGTCTCAGACAATAAGCATAGGAATAGTATTTTACCACGAAGGTCTCAAAGGAAGAAACACAGAGTGCACAAAGGATGCTCCGCGTTCTCTGCGATTACCTCTTGTTTTTCTCTGCGGTTAACAATTCCTTTTTAGTAGAGTTTAGAAACCCAACTCAACCATCAGTGCCTGAAATGCCGCATCCCTGTAAAAACCATTGCAAGGTTATTGGCAACACAATATTCAATGCTGTCTTTATCTCTTATTGAACCACCGGGTTGTATGAACGATTGAATGCCTTCTTCATGTGCGATTTGCACACAATCATTGAAAGGGAAAAAAGCATCAGAGGCAAGCGCTGCACCGTTGAGATCAAAATTAAATTGCTTTGCTTTTTCAATGGATTGCCGCAATGCATCTATCCTGCTAGTTTGCCCGCAACCTTTACCAATTAACTGTTTGTTCTTTACCAATGCAATTGCATTGCTCTTTAGGTGCTTGCATACAAGGTTAGCGAAAGTGAGATCTTCTTTCTCCAATGCGGTCGTTTCTCTTCCGCCTGTTTCTTTCCATTCAATGTAATTGCCTTCATCGTTCTGCTGGGTAAGAATACCGTTGGCAACAGATTTAACCTGCTGGTTACTCTTCATGTTATAAGGTCTGCATAAAAGAAGTATACGGTTCTTTTTACTTCTTAAAATTTGCATTGCATCAGCATCAAAATGTTGTGCAATCAATACCTCGAAAAAAATTTCATTAATAGCTTCAGCAGTTGCTTTATCAATGTTTCCATTACAGATTAGTACCCCCCCAAAAGCGCTTTCCGGGTCTCCCTGCAATGCCGCTGTCCATGCTTCTTTTATCGTATGTCTCGATGCTATTCCGCAAACATTAGTATGCTTAATTATAGCAAACGTTGTTTCAGAAAATTCTTTTATAAGATTGATAGCTGCATCAATATCTACAAGGTTGTTATAAGATATTTCTTTGCCATGCAACTGAGTAAATATCTTTTTCAAGTCCCCATAAAACACTGCCTGCTGGTGCGGGTTCTCACCGTAACGCAATGATTGCTCAAACTTATAGTCTATAGAACGTAAAGGCTTGCTTGCATTGAAATAATTACTAATCGCAATATCGTAATGCATTACTATCTCAAATGCTTTAGCTGCAAAATCTTTGCGTTGTTCAAGTGTGGTCTCGCCTTCCTGCGCTACTAATAAATCCTCTAATAAACGATACTCTTCTTTGGCTGCAATAACCAAAACATCACTAAAATTTTTTGCAGCCGCACGTATCATCGATGGGCCTCCAACGTCTATCTTTTCAATAATTAATTTTTCGTCGGTTGTATTAGCCAGCGTCTCTTCAAAAGGGTACAGATCAACTATTACAAGGTCTATTTCAGGAATATTATATTCCTTCATTTGCTGCACATCCTGATCTTCGGTTCTTCTTGCTAAAATGCCACCAAAAACGTTTGGGTGAAGAGTTTTAACCCTGCCACCTAAAATGGAAGGAAACGATGTGAGGCTTTCAACAGGCACGCAGGGAACACCAATATCTTTAATAAACTTTTCTGTTCCGCCGGTAGAATAAATCGTTATTCCCAGGCGATGGAGTTGATGGGCAATGGTATCAATGCCATCTTTATAAAAAACAGAGATAAGTGCAGATTTAATCTTCTTACGCATACAATTAAAGTTTTGAGGGGCAGGAGATAAAGTTTATAATTTCCACTCAAAAGCTCCTTTATCTAAGGTTGAATAGTTCGGCAAATGTAGGCTGTCACAATCTTTTTTCCATTTGCTGATTTTCCACACACTATTTGATGCGTCAAATACATATTGCCGGCAATCAAAAACAGCGGCAAGCTGAGAAATACGTACCTGTGGATTTTTTGAGATAACAATAAGGTCAACCGGGATTTTTCGGGGAGATTCGAATGTAAAGTTTTGATCTAACAGTAAAATTTTTTTCTCGTGAAATTGCATAAACGGAAGACCAACAATTAATTTATCAAGGTATTCTGCGGGTTCAACTTTGTGCAGTGTACGGCAAGGCTGAATATGAAAATTTTTGATGAACCCATCAGCCATAAGAGCTGTATCACCAAAAAAGAGATATTTTTTTCCTTCAAAGAAATCAATACCCTGCAGTTTAGGAACGTTGTACACAATCAGTTTTGACTGCTTCTCACGTTGTATATTTTGGAAGCTTTCTACTGTAATAAAAAGCAAGCCTGCAAGCAGTGCAGTAAACAGAGCAGGTTTACTTTTTTGCAAAAGCCACCAGCACGAAAATATAATGATGATGTATAAAAGGATAGTTTGAAATATGGTGTTTTGAATGCCATTGTAGACTGCAAAAGGCAGTTGATTGAGCCGTTCTATAAAGTCATTCATAAAACGCAGCAGGCCTGTTGTAACATTGCTAATAACGTTTGCAATAACCGGAAGAGGCGATACCGCAAGCAATGCTAACTCTGCAAACAATATAATGGATGACAAGGGAACAACTACGAAGTTGGTTATAAGAAATAAGAGAGGAAACTGGTGAAAATGATAGAAGATAATTGGCGTGGTTAACACTTGTGCAGCTATTGTAACAGCAGTAAGTTCCCATAACCAATTAAGCGATTTATTCCTAATGAAAAACCAGTTGTGAACAGGCTTAAAAAAAACAACAATGCTTAATACTGCTGTGTACGAAAGTTGAAAACCTACATCCCAAAGAAAAAACGGGTTATAGCAAAGCATTACAAAAGCTGAGGCCGCTAAAGTATTATAGATAGAGCTTTTTCTGCTGATAGTTTCGGCCAAAACAATAAAGGTGAACATTACAGCCGAACGCAAAATGGAAGGTACGCCACCTGCAATAAAAGTAAATATCCACAATACTGAAAGTATAACTGCAGGTTTAACCCATCTTGTCAATTTCTTTCTTTTAAAAAAACTAAACCCCCAGCGAAGAACGCCATATATCATACCAAGATGTAAACCTGAGATAGCTATAATATGAACAACACCGGTATTACTGTAAGCCTGAACAAGGTCTTTGTCAAGATCATCACGGTAACCAATGAGTAAAGC
Organism: Chitinophagales bacterium 62-2; assembly: GCA_002050375.1. Classification (GTDB taxonomy): domain Bacteria; phylum Bacteroidota; class Bacteroidia; order Chitinophagales; family Chitinophagaceae; genus Segetibacter. The sequence continues at coordinate 3,313 of MWYU01000736.1, read as the reverse complement.
TTCTGCCACACCTGCTTCACGGTCTGTGTTTATATATTTCCGGAGTGTATTGATTACTAAAAAACGGATATCAATAAGCCACTGCTTAAACGGATTAATATTAGTTGTAGTAGTAACAGTGTATTCATCCTTCTTCAAAAAAACCTGGTGATAGATGTCCTGAAAAGCATTGTATCGTTTATAATCGAAACTTCCGGGATTACCCGAATTTTTTATAAGCTGTAGCGGTTTAAGAAATAAAACCCGCGATCCATATTTTACCTTTGGTATTGTACTGTCCTTATTAAAATAAACAAGAATTCTTCCCGTTACCTTTTGCCATTGCCCGTCCGATTGTATCGCATCAACGGTTGCTTCAGCTTTGTAAGATTTTGCTTTTTCAACTAATGGCTCTTGTAAAGTAACCAGCATCAGCACACCTTCATTGTAATGGTTGCCCAACCAATCTGTATGATTACTTATGTCTTTGTTATAAGTAGTCAGAAGGCCAATTGCAGCAATGAAAAGTGTTACAGTAACGCCTTGTAGCCATTGTAAAGAATACTTTAATGAAAGAGGCAGGAATGAAAAAAAAAGCAAAGGCACACCCACCGATACAACAAAAACAATAAGGGAGGAAAGTGAAAATTGAAGATACCATTGAAGAATTATACCTGCCATTAATGGAATGATGAGCCTTACAAAGGGCATCTGTTTCCATAAGTAAATAGGAGTTGAGGGCATGGAAAATTAGTCATTGGTCATTAAAGTCAGTAAGTCATTTGGGGGGTCTTGTTCTTGAAATGAATATTGAGTGTTGTTTATTGCGTATTGAATATTCAATAATCAATGTTCAATAATCAAATAGGTCAATGGGAAATGAATTTAGTCTTATATCTTGAATATTGAGTATTGAGTGTTGGATATTGAGTGTTCAATATTAATTTCAATTTCAATGCTTAATTTCAATAATAAATACTTTTTCCGCAAAATTACCTGCTAAGGTGCATACTCCTTTCTTTATACAAAGTTCTGAAGTAAGGATCGCGAAGGTCTTTAATGAAACGGATAGCTTCACCAGTACTTTTCATTTCGGGGCCAAGTTCCCTGCTTACTCCCGGAAATTTATCAAAGCTAAAAACAGGTTCTTTAATTGCAAAGCCTTCAAGCTTTTTCTCGAAGGTGAAGTCTTTAAGTTTAGCCTCGCCAAGCATTATTTTAGTGGCAATATTTAAATAAGGTATTTGGTAAGCCTTTGCAATAAACGGGGTTGTCCGGCTAGCTCTTGGGTTGGCTTCTATCACATATACCTTTCCATTTTTTATAGCAAATTGAATATTAATCAAACCCTGAATATTTAAAGCCCGTGCTATCTTTTCAGAATAATACTCCATCGTAGTAATAACAAGCGGCGTTAAGTTGAACGCCGGTAATACGGCATTACTATCGCCGCTGTGTATACCCGCCGGTTCAATATGTTCCATTACGCCCATCACATGAAAATCTTCGCCGTCAAAAATTGCATCTATCTCTGCTTCTTGGCAACGGTCAAGAAAATGGTCAATCAGAATTTTATTACCGGGAATATGTTTTAGCAGGCTTACTACTGCACTTTCCACCTCATCATCATTAATTACAATCCGCATTCTTTGCCCGCCTAAAACATAGCTTGGTCTAACAAGAACAGGATAACCAACCCTGTTAGCTACTTCAATTGCTTCCTCGGCAGCATAGGCAGTACCATATTCGGGATAAGGAATTTCAAGTTCTTTCAACATATCACTAAAACGGCCGCGATCTTCGGCGATATCCATGTTATCGTAGGAAGTTCCATCAATCCTGATGCCTCTTTCGTGAAGCTTTTTTGAAAGCTTTAAAGCCGTTTGCCCGCCAAGCTGAACAATGATACCATCTGGTTTTTCAAGTTCAATAATTTCCCAGAGATGCTCCCAGTAAACCGGCTCGAAGTATAATTTATCGGCAATATCGAAGTCGGTACTGACCGTTTCAGGATTACAGTTAACCATAATGGCTTCATAGCCACATTCCTTTATCGCTAAGAGGCCATGGACGCAGCAATAATCAAATTCAATTCCCTGCCCAATGCGGTTAGGACCACTACCTAAAACAATACTTTTTTTCTTTCCGGAACGTACCGATTCGTTGGATACTAAAGCGTTTGACATTTTTAAGAAATTGTGCAAAAATAAGGGTAGGCTTTGAGAACAAAAGTTATTTCTTGAGATCTTGATAAATGCATCCAGCCTTTATTCCAGTTATTTTTAATTGTACTTTATAAAGGTGATCCTACGACTATTAGAGGCCGTTTAGAAAGTTTCAATCTATTGAAAGTAAATTTGTGCAGTGACCGAAGTAACCAATCAGCTCAAAGACTTTCTTAATAAAAAGGTAAAAGAATACAACCAGCCTTCATTTATTAAAGATGATCCCATTTGTATTCCGCATCTGTTCACAAAGAAGCAGGACATAGAAATTGCAGGTCTATTTGCCGCACTTTTTGCATGGGGCAACCGAACTATTATCATTAAAAAAAGTAAAGAACTACTAAACCGCATAGATAATGCTCCCCATGACTTTGTTTCAAACCATACCGACTCTGATCTTCAGAAATTGTTAGGTTTTAAACATCGTACTTTCAACGATACGGACTTATTATATTTTATGGACTTCCTTCAGTTTCATTATTCGATGCATGCAAGTTTAGAAACTGCTTTTTCAATTGCAATAAAAAAAACAGATGCCAGTATTGAGAATGGACTAAATGGATTTTACCGGTATTTTTTTTCATTGGAAAGTGTGCCTTCAAGAACCAAGAAACATATCGCCTCGCCTGACAAAAATTCTACATGTAAACGGCTAAATATGTACCTGCGATGGATGGTGAGAAGGGATAAAAAAGGAGTTGATTTTGGTATATGGCGAGATATTTCTCCTTCGCAGTTGGTTTGTCCTATAGATGTTCATGTAGCAAGAGTGGCTTCCCATTTTAACCTGTTGACGCGAAAGCAGGTTGACTGGCTTGCGGCTCTTGAACTAACTTCTTATCTTAAGCAATTAGATAAAGATGATCCGGCAAAATATGACTTTGCCTTATTTGGATTAGGTGTTGTAGAAAAGTTTTAGTTATGACAAAAAGAATTTTAATTTGGTATAAACAGCTTCCGCTTAGAAAGCAGGCATTAACAGATATAATACTCTCCTTTCTTTTGTTCCGGATAGGACATTTTGTATTCGATTTCTTCCTGCTAAATGACGAACAAAATTCTGTTATTTACATAATTGCCTCTGCCACCTGGTTTGCTTCTTTTATGAC
>MWYU01000688.1 GCA_002050375.1 Chitinophagales bacterium 62-2 | reverse complement strand
CTTCCATATAGATAATCAATGAAGGGAAAATCATTTTAGAAAACCTGTAAAATATCTTACGGCTTATTTTGCAACAGTCTCAGCCTTTTTAAAATATACAAATAATAGTATCTATTTGAGTAATTATTCTCGCAGGTTGCAATTTTCTCTATTGACCTTTTTTCTAAATCACAAAGTGAAGCTATTGTTTAAGCAAATTTTATAGACTTCAAGGTTCTATCATCAAAACTCAATCACCAGATCATGACCAATTAGACAGTAAAAAAAATTTTGTAACTGGTGTACATGTCTTATGTCGGTAAGCAACCGGTGGGCAAGTGTATTACCTGGATGATAAACCATCACTTTAAATGTGTTTAGGTCATAATTGAAACCTACCAAAGGAACTTTGTTATATATGTTCCTTTGTGGCACCTGCTCAAAACCTGATTTTAATAATATCTCACCGGTTATCGGGATCGGGTTATACAAACCTTCATCATGGAACCCACCCTCTTGTGCGTGTTTTATACGGTTCTGTTCCAGCCCATATACCTTGACATAATTATCAGTACCGTTTGTTTGGTTGTCTTCTGTATTTATTACCCAGTTTCCTATTCTCAGGTCGATTGCTTTTATCATAAAATCAAAGTTAGCAACTTATAACTTCTACGTTTAAAATGTTAGAAGAAGTGTTTTTTATACTTTTGGCGAGATAGTGGTTGTTGATGTGATTTTAATAATAAGAATAGTTTGCAGAACTTTAAACATTCTTCAAACTCTTTCGTTCTAAATTAAAAGGAAGAACGATTGCAGCAGATATTTATACCGGTGTTTTATAACTAAACGTGTTATTTTAATTTCACTATTCTAATTAGATTATTTATGGTAACAGAGAAGGAGAAATTAGCAGATGAAGTTATACAGGCGCACAGAGATGGTGGCGGTATACTTGACTGGGCGCAGTTTAAGGCTAAACAAAAGAAAGAAAAGCGTGGGGTAGACGATCTGGTTTACAAAATAGTGCGGGATTTTTTAATTGAAAAAAGATTAATAATCGCGCATAAAAACGGCACGCAATTAACTGAAGCCGGGAGTGAGTGGATTAGTTTTGAACACGAACGCGAGGAAAAGGAGAGAAGACGAAGACAAGACAGGGTAAGTTATTTTACCAGGAACAAATGGTTGTGGGTGCTTTTTGTTGCTATCATTGTTATAGTGATATTATTGATCTTTTTCGAGCCCATTAAAAATTTTATATCGCCTTATATAAATACACATTAAAATCGTTTTTCTAAGGAGTTACAAACATCTAAAGGATAGTAAGCATAATAGAAAACATCATAATTCAATTTACAGATTTTCATTTTGTGTTTCCCACTTACGCCACAGTCGGTTGAATTACAAGCAGCTACTAATAGGTACGGTAGCCATAGAGCAAGATAGTGTTATAGTAGAAGGTCCTGCTTCCGGGGAAATAAAAATACAACGGCTGCCAAGTATAAGAAAAAACAAAGAATCAACCTACGTTCCATGTAAGAGTACCTGAAGAAATTTCATGGTGTAGATGTGATTGCTTTCTGCGGCATGGGAAACTACATCAAACCTAACAATAAGAAACAAGAAAGAGTTCGCTCCTCCGACCTGGAGGAACATAGAAGCAAGTACAAGAATTGAAAATTGCATATCTTGAATGGCAACTGGTAAAACTGCAAGACATTGCTATAGATTCTTCTTCAAATACATACAGATGAACGAACAAAATAAATTTGTAAAAAGCTCATCATTTATTAATGGTGAATGGTCTAATGCAGTATCAGGCACAACTTTTCCCGTCATTAATCCAGCTACGGGAAACACTATAACGAGCGTATCTGACTTAACGGCTGCTGAAGTTAGCGTGGCGATTGACGTAGCAGCAAATGCATTTCAAAGCTGGAAGTTAACTACAGCAAAAGAACGTTCGGTTCTATTAAAAAAATGGTTTGAGATAATTATATCTAATAAAGAAGAATTAGCCCGGCTGATGACAATGGAATGTGGTAAGCCATTAAGTGAAAGCTTAACAGAAGTGGCATACGGCGCCGGTTTCATTGAGTGGTTTTCCGAAGAAGCCAAACGCATGTATGGCGACGTAATACCGCAACATACTCCTGATAGGAGATTACTCACCATCAAGCAACCGGTGGGCGTTGTTGGCGCCATTACTCCCTGGAATTTTCCTTTAGCGATGATAACACGCAAGGTGGGCCCTGCACTTGCAGCAGGGTGTACAGTTGTATTAAAGCCTGCTTCTGAAACACCTTTAACCGCATTAGCATTAGCAGACTTTGCTGCACAGGCAGGCATACCTGCGGGCGTATTTAATGTGGTTACAAGCACCGATAACAAAGCAGTTGGTGAAGAACTTTGCAGCAACGGAAAAGTTAGGAAATTGTCCTTCACGGGATCGACAAACGTTGGCAGATTGCTGATGAAGCAATGTGCCGACAACATAAAAAGAATTTCGCTTGAACTTGGTGGCAATGCGCCATTCATTGTTTTTGATGATGCTGATATTAACAATGCGGTAAAAGGAGCAATGGCTTCTAAATATCGTAATGCAGGACAAACTTGTGTATGCACAAATCGCTTCCTTGTTCAGGAAGGTATACATGATGCCTTTGTAACGAAACTCGCTGCTGCCACCGCTTCACTTAAAGTTGGAAATGGACTAGATAAAGACGTTTCTATCGGTCCGCTAATCAATAAAAAAGGTTTGGATAAAGTAAATGAAATGGTGAATGATGCTGTATCAAAAGGGGGGGTTGTTACCACCGGTGGCAAACAGATGCAAGGACTTTTTTATGAACCAACAGTAATATCAAATGCAAATGATACAATGATGCTTGCCGAAGAAGAAATTTTTGGTCCTGTATCTCCTGTTTTCAAATTTACAACTGAGGAAGAAGCTATACACATCGCTAACAACACAATTTACGGGTTAGCTGCTTATTTCTATAGCAACGATGTAAACCGCTGTTGGAGAGTAGCTGAGCAACTCGAATATGGAATGGTTGGTATAAATGAAGGATTAATATCAACAGAGATAGCGCCGTTTGGAGGCGTTAAACAATCAGGCATAGGAAGAGAAGGTTCGAAATATGGAATTGAAGAATATGTTGAGATTAAATACATATGCTATGGTAATGTAAAATGAGAAAGCCGCTAAGGAAAGCCGCGCAAAGGCTAAAGAAGACTTGCCGACCCGGCACCTTTGCCACTTGGCGTGAAACCTAATCAAACACTAATCTTCCTGTCTCTTGCGATAGTCTTCCATTCGTCCGTTACTTTATTATTGTTTACAACAAAAACTCTTTCGTGTAAAGCAACGGTAGGGCAGATATGAACAGGCATCCCATATAATATATCACCAACTTTTCTGTTATGGTTCGCACTCAATTCAACAACAAGATGCTCTTCGTTTTGGCTGATGAATTTTAATTCAGGTTCGTTTAAAAAGAACACACGCTGATGAAGGTCGTTTTCAGGTGCTACAGATTTATGGCCTAAGTCAAGACAAAAAGTTCTATCATTTAATTGAGAGATAACCCGCGTAAGAACCAATGATGCCGGTTGAAATTTCATGTCAGGAAATGAACTGCTGTATCCTTTATCCCAATAAACAAAAGTTCCGGGGCTGCATTCTACACCTTCTCTTTCTACATGAAATGGATAAGTAGGAGAGCCACCTAAAACAATTATGGGAATGCGTAATCCCGCAGCTATCAACTGATCTTTTACTTCCTCAACTTTTTGAAAGGCTGTATCTGATTTTAGCTTGCGCACCTCCATATCAGGATCATAAATATGACCATCATATGCATGAACTCCTGAGAAATTTATTCCCTGAAAAGAATGACACGCTTCATATAGTTTCAAAACATTGTTAGGAAGAATGCCTGTTCTATCCTGTCCAACGTTCAAGTCAATAAAAACATTTAACTGTACATTATTTGCAATTGCATTTTCAGAAACGCAAATGGCAGCTTCGATATTATCAATCAGGCACGAAAACAGAGTGTCGGGATATTTTTTAATGAGAGCAATAAACCTGTTCAATTTTGGTCCGAGAGGTTGATAGGCAAGTAATACATCCGCTGCATTACACATGCCTAACATCTCTGCTTCGGCAATAGTTGCACATTTAAATTTTGTTATCCCTGCTTTCATCATTAGCAGGGTTGGTTCTTTTGCTTTATGCGTTTTTACATGCGGACGTAACCGTGAAGCATTACCAATCATTGATATAGCTAAATCAATGTTATGCTTCACACGGTCTGAATAAATAAGTAATGCAGGGGAATCTACGTCTTCAATGTTTTCTATTTCGTACCAGGTATTTTCTGACTTCATTCTTTTATAAGGTTTTTGACCACTAAGACTCGAAGGCACTAAGTTACACTAAGGCTTCGTGCATTTTTTTGTTCTTCCTGGCTTTGTGGTTCAATAAGCAGACAAGATGGGCAACAAAGGAGGCAAGGGAAAGGTTGATGGTTATCACTGTAAATAATCTCTCAGCATTTATTACTGGAAACCCGGTGGTGAATAGATAGATTTTTTCGTGTTAACCGAAACTAAAGGTTTAAACGATCCGTTTAATTGTTTCTTCTTTTCATTTAATCATAGAAGGCATTGTTGTACAACTTCAGTAAACTCTTCCTATATCCTGTATTGAAGCAGTATGAAAATCAGAGAAAATTCAATCGTTTATGTTAGCTGTTGAAAATATAATTTTTAATTAAAATAAATTTCAATCGGTTGCTTCTCTTAATAATAAAATACGATCTTTCGCAAATATTAATTTTTTATACATTTTTGCCCTTAATGAAAATAATACTCAGAATATATTCGATTCTTATTCTTTCATGCAGAGCCAAAAATGACTACCCGGCAATAATGAAAGTTCGTTTTCAAAATGCCTTAAAAACAATATCCTTCTTACTTTCTATTGATTTTTTTCTTTTATGTCGTAAGAGGTTCAATGGTAAAATTTTTATACCGGGCTATCTTACTTTTCCTGTTTTTGTTTTAGATAACAGAAAACAATTTCTAAAAATCTTTATAAGCCTCAACAACAAAACCATTTACAATAAAAATTCAACGCTATGTCAGTTTTAATTGGAAACAAAGAGTATTTCAAAGGGATTGAACAGGTACAATATGAAGGAACTAACTCAGATAATCCACTCGCTTTCAGGTGGTATGATAAAGAGAAAGTGGTTGCCGGCAAAACGATGAAAGAACATTTCAAATTTTCGATGGCCTACTGGCACACGCTGGTAAATAATGGTACCGATCCTTTCGGTTCGCCCACCCATCTTCATGCATGGGATGAAGCCGGAGATGCAATACAACGTGCTAAAGACAAAGCAGACGCAGGGTTTGAATTTATGACAAAGCTTGGTCTTGATTACTATTGCTTTCACGATGTGGATGCCGTAGATTATACAGATGATATTGAAGATAATGAAAGACGTTTGCAGGCATGGGCAAATTATGCCCAGGAAAAACAAAAGGCATCAGGCATAAAAGTTTTATGGGGCACCGCCAATCTATTTTCTCATCCCCGTTATATGAACGGAGCATCTACCAATCCTGATTTTCATGTGCTAACTCATGCTGCCGCCCAGGTAAAAGCAGCTTTAGATGCAACAATAGCATTAGGTGGCGAGAATTATGTTTTTTGGGGCGGAAGAGAAGGATATATGAGTTTGCTTAACACCGATATGAAACGGGAGATAGAACATCTTGCTAAATTCTTACATGCTGCAAAAGATTATGCAAGAAGCAAAGGCTTTAAAGGAACATTTTTCATAGAGCCAAAGCCAATGGAGCCAACCAAACATCAGTACGATTACGATGTTGCAACCGTTTGTAACTTTTTACGCGAATACAATTTAGACAAAGACTTTCGCATAAACATTGAAGTAAACCATGCAACACTGGCAGGGCATACTTTTGCTCATGAAATACAGGTAGCCGCAAATGCAGGACTATTGGGATCCCTTGATGCTAACCGCGGCGATTACCAAAATGGCTGGGACACTGACCAGTTTCCAAATGATATTTATGAACTCACTGAAGCGATGCTGATATTTTTAGAAGCCGGAGGACTGCAGGGCGGAGGTATAAACTTCGATGCCAAAATAAGAAGGAACTCAACCGACCTGGTGGATTTGTTTTATGCACATATCGGAGGCATGGATATGTTTGCAAGAGCACTGATTACCGCTAACAATATCCTTAATAATTCAGATTATAAAAAGTTCAGGCAAGAGCGGTACGCTTCTTTCGATGGTGGAAAAGGAAAGGAGTTTGAAGCCGGTAAACTCACACTTGAAGACCTGCGATCTTTCGCTATAGAAAACGGAGAACCCGCCATTATCAGCGGAAGACAGGAATATCTTGAAAACATTATCAACCGCTTTATTTAAATTTAACTGTCCCTTTAAATGAAAACCTTATCAACGGCAGATTATATTGTCTTCCTGGTGTATTTTATTATTGTAGCTTCTTACGGATACTGGATTTATCATAAAAAAAAGAAAGCAAGTATTACCGCTTCGCACGATTATTTTTTAGCAGAAGGCTCTCTTACGTGGTGGGCTATTGGTGCCTCGCTTATTGCATCTAATATTTCTGCCGAGCAATTTATTGGTATGAGTGGCAGCGGTTTTAAAATGGGTCTTGCCATATCTACTTACGAATGGATGGCCGCAGCAACCCTTATGATTGTCGCTATCTTTTTTATTCCCGTTTATTTAAAGAATAAGATTTATACAATGCCGCAGTTTTTGCATACGCGGTATAATAGTACTGTGGCGATGATCATGGCTATATTCTGGTTGTTGTTATATGTGGTTGTTAACCTTACATCCATTCTTTATTTAGGGGCTTTAGCTATCCATAGCATCTCCGGACTTAATACAACCCTGTGCATGTATGTTCTTGCAATATTTGCCATTTTTATTACATTAGGCGGTATGAAGGTGATTGGTTATACGGATGTTATCCAGGTGTTCTTTTTAATACTCGGCGGTCTTGTAACTACTTACCTCGCTTTAAATTTAGTATCAGAAAAGTTTGGCACAACAGGTACAATAAACGGGTTTAAATTAATGATGGAAAATGCCAACGATCACTTCCACATGATCTTTGATAGAGACAATCCCAACTATATGGATCTGCCCGGACTTACCTTGTTAGTTGGCGGCATGTGGATAGTGAATTTGAATTACTGGGGCTGTAACCAATACATAACGCAAAGGGCTTTAGGCGCCGACCTTCCAACAGCCCGCAGCGGTATTTTGTTTGCTGCTTTTCTTAAGCTGTTAATGCCGGTAATTGTGGTGCTTCCGGGTATTGCTGCTTATGTACTTTATAATAAAGGATTTTTTAAGGAAGAGATGATGCAGGCTGGTGAGGTAAATCCTGATTTTGCTTACCCTGTGCTTTTAAATCTTTTAGGGCCGGGCTTAAAGGGAGTAGCTTTTGCTGCATTAACTGCCGCCATTGTAGCCTCACTTGCAGGTAAGGCAAACAGTATAGCTACCATTTTTACATTAGATATTTACAAGAAGAAAATTAATGTAGATGCTGATGAAAAAACACAGGTACGTGTTGGGCGTATAGCTGTAATCGTTGCTATGATATTGGGAGTAATAATTGCTCCGATGCTGGGCATTGATAAGAAGGGTGGTTTTCAATATATTCAGGAGTATACGGGCTTTGTATCTCCGGGTATTTTTGCCATGTTCATTTTAGGTTTCTTCTGGAAGAAGACGACATCCAATGCTGCTTTATTTGCCACGATCGGCGGTTTTTTAATGTCACTTTTATTAAAGTTTTTACCCGCCTTTGCCGATTTATCTTTTCTTGCTCCATTCGGCTTTTCAGTGCCAAACCCGCAAGGTGTTTATGAAATTCCATTTTTAGACAGGATGGGCTTTGTATTTATTTTCTGTGTAATAGGTATGGCGATTATAAGTTTGTATGAAAACCGCAAAGGAGTACAGCCGCATGGCCTTGAAGTAGATACAAAAATGTTTAGAATGTCTCCTGGTTTTGCAACAGGCGCTTTAATTATTGGCGGTATACTGGCAGCTCTTTATACTATTTACTGGTAAGGATATTGAAAAATAATATTTAAACATATAACTGACTTAAACCTTAGTAGAAACTATTCAGCTATACTTACTTATTACCTTATTACCTTACAATAGATTGTGTTTTAAAACTAAGGATGTTATAAGCAAACGAAGCAGATGATAATGTAATAATAAGGTACGACATGAAGTTTAATTTGCCTGTTTTCTACTAAGGTTAAACAGCACTAAAAAAGCTTAATCCACTAACTTTACTAAAGAACCATATTACTAAAACCTCTATGAAATTTTCATAGATACAACTAACCTTGAATTGCTCTTCTTAAATACCCGCTCACCGATCCTGGTCTGGATAAGTTTTGGAAAACTCAAAAAAGATGAGCACGGTGGTGGAAGAAGTTAAATAATTAATGCTTAAAATACCGCAATGTTATTATTAGGAATAGATGTAGGAACCTCTTCAATTAAGGTTTCTGTTGTAGATGGTGCATCACAACAAACAGTTGCGTCAGCACAGTATCCTGAAACAGAAGCAGAGATTATTTCACTTCAGCCGGGTTGGGCCGAACAGTCGCCCGAAAAATGGTGGGAAGATGTAAAGCATGCTATTAAAAAAGTGAACAGCTCCGGGGCCTATAATCCCGGCGATATTGGCGCGATTGGTATTTCTTATCAAATGCATGGATTAGTAATGCTTGATAAGGATAACAGTGTTTTGCGCAACAGTATTATCTGGTGCGATAGCCGCGCAGTTTCTTACGGCGAAGCAGCTTTTAAAAATATTGGTGAAGAAAAGTGCTTAAGCTGCCTGTTAAATTCACCGGGAAATTTTACGGCAGCAAAACTTGCATGGGTAAAAGAGAACGAGCCTGAAGTTTTTGATTGTATCCATAAAATAATGCTTCCCGGAGATTTTGTTGCGCAACGATTAACAGGCAATACTACCACAACTCCTTCTGCATTGTCCGAAGGTATCTTGTGGGATTTTAAGAAAGGAGATATTTCTGAGGATGTACTAAATCAATTTGGATTTGATAAAAGCTTTATTCCTGCTGTAAAAGATGTTTTCGCTGAGCATGGAAAACTTTCACGGAAAGTAGCTGAAGAGTTGTCGTTAAAAGAAGGCATTCCTGTTACCTACAAAGCGGGCGATCAACCCAACAATGCTTTATCTCTAAACGTACTTCAGCCCGGTGAAGTTGCAGCTACTGCCGGTACTTCCGGGGTTATCTATGGTGTAAGCGACCAGTTAACTTACGATCCGCAATCAAGGGTAAACAGCTTTGCCCATGTAACACATAATAACACAAATACAAGAGTCGGTGTTCTGTTGTGCATCAATGGTACAGGCATTTTAAACAAATGGACAAGGAACATTACAGGCAGTGTTTTGTCTTATCCTCAAATGAATGACCAGGCAGAAACTGTACATGCGGGAAGCGATGGTTTATTAATGCTACCTTTTGGAAATGGAGCAGAACGAATTTTAAACAATAGGATGATTGGTGCTCATATTTATAATATTGATTTCAATAAGCATACTCCTGCGCATATTTACCGTGCAGCGCAGGAAGGAATTGCATTTGCATTTAGATATGGTTTAGACATAATGAGGCAGAATGGAATGACACCACAGGTAATTCGTGCAGGTAAAGCCAATATGTTTTTAAGCAATGTATTTGCAAATGCTTTTGTAAATGCCACCGGTGTTCCTGTCGAATTATACGAAACAGACGGAAGCGTAGGGGCAGCATTAGGCGCAGGTATTGGCGTTGGTTATTTTAGTGAACCTTCACAGGCATTCAATAATCGTGAGGTACTAAGCGTTATTCAACCTGCACAAACTATTTTATACAATAAACTTTATGAGAAATGGAAAGAGGCTCTTGAGAAGCAACTGAGCTATCAATAAATAAGAGGTAAAGCGTACTGCTTCAATAACAGAACTTTTTTATGATGCTCTTTCAATTAATTTTTCCTTTTGGGGACGTTAAGAATACACTGCAACTACAATAACAAGTGTCGGCAATATAAATTTGCGGGGTGAACTGTACGATAATTAATATAAGGACGATCAAATTGGGAACATTACATGAAAGATATTAACAAGTATCCCGGTAAATCCTTACCCGATTTAAAACTTGTTCAGTTGCTTATGATTATTCCTTAAAACCGGCTTTCTTTGCTTTTGTATGTCGTTATACATTACATCATTAAACTCGGGCAGCAATGGCAACTGTTATTATGTTGGCAACGAGAAGGAAGCTATTCTTGTAGATGCAGGCATATCGTGCAGGGAGATAGAAAAACGGATGAAGCGGCTGGGGTTATGCATGCAAAAAGTAAAGGCGGTTTTTGTCTCGCATGAACATACGGATCATATCAAGGGAATACCTTCCTTAGCTAAGAAATATCAACTGCCTGTATACATAACAACAACTACACTTTTCCATAGCAGGCTTTTTCTTGATGGGAGTTTGGTTAAGTCCTTCGTTGCTAATGTGCCCATCGAAATAAGTGACCTTACCATAACTGCTTTCCCTAAATTTCATGATGCCTCAGACCCTTATAGTTTTACTGTAACCCACAACGGAATAAAGGTTGGAGTTTTTACAGACATAGGCAAACCATGTAAGCATGTTATCAAATATTTTAAAGAATGCCATGCTGCGTTTCTCGAGGCTAATTATGATGATAACATGCTTGATACCGGTAGTTACCCTTTTTATTTAAAAAAACGTATAAAGGGAGAGAAGGGACACCTGAGTAATAAACAAGCGCTCGAACTTTTTAAAGCTCATAAGCCTTCTTATATGAGTCACCTGGTGTTGTCTCATCTTTCAAAGAATAATAATTGTCCTCATCTTGTACAGAAGCTATTTGATGCAGATTCGGGTGGAGTAAAAATGATTGTAGCCTCGCGGTTCGAAGAAACTGCTGTATATCATATTCACGAAACCGCTAACTATAATTCTTCTCTTAGAAGAAATTTACCTGCTCCGCAACTTTCATTTTTGTTTACGTAGTTTCTTTACAAGAGTAAGGGAGTAAAGTACAATTAATATTATAACTGATATTTCGCCTGCCAATGCTGTTTTTGGTATATTTATCATCCACTTAAAACAGGAGAATGACTACTAATGAAAGCACTTCTTTTAAAACAAATACTTGTTTGGATACTACTTTTAGTAACTGCTGCAATTTCTGCACAATCGCCTGGTACATTAAGCCAGGTAACAGTTGCAGGAAATAAATTTATGGTTGCAGGCAAAGCAATTGTATTTAGAGGGCTTGATGCCAGCGACCCAGATAAGCTTGCAAAAGAAGGACACTGGAACAGGGAATATTTCGAGGCTGTAAAAAGTTGGGGAGCGAATATTGTAAGGTTTCCTGTTCACCCTGCGGCGTGGAGAAGCCGTGGTAAGACTGACTATATTAAATTATTAGATGAAGGTGTAAAATGGGCAACAGAGCTTGGCCTCTACGTAAATATTGATTGGCATAGCATCGGAAACCTTCGTACAGAAATGTACCAAAGCATGATGTACGAAACAACGAGGAAAGAGACTTATGAGTTTTGGAGAACCATGTCTTCACATTATAAAGGCAATACTACTGTAGCTTTTTTTGAACTGTTTAATGAGCCGACCGTAATGAATGGCCAGTTAGGTATTTGCACCTGGCAAGACTGGAAACAAATGAATGAAGAGATGATATTGATCATACGGGCAAATGGTTCAAAAGCTATTCCTTTGGTTGCCGGCTTTAACTGGGCCTACGATCTTACTCCTGTAGCTTCCGAACCTATAAATGCTGAAGGCATAGCTTATGTAAGCCATCCTTACCCCATGAAACGCCCCAAACCCTGGGAGCCAAAGTGGACGGAAGACTGGGGCTTTGCAGCAAAAAAATACCCGGTCATGTTAACAGAGATAGGCTTTTGCGGCGCTGATGAAAGAGGCGCACATGTTCCTGTTATAAGCGATGAGTCTTACGGAGATGCTATTACAAAGTATTGCAACGACAATGGCATATCTTATAGCGTTTGGGTGTTCGATCCTCAATGGGCGCCCATGCTTTTTAGCGACTGGAATTTTACTCCAACCCGCCAGGGACGTTATTTTAAGCAGGCTTTGCAGAAAGGGGGGAAGTAGGTGGTGATAGGATTAGTAAGGTAGTCTATTGAATTGGGATAGGATAAAAACAAAACCTCTGAAAGCTATTTAAGGCAGTGCTGGCTGTGTTAAGGGTGGAATACATA
>MWYU01000754.1 GCA_002050375.1 Chitinophagales bacterium 62-2 | reverse complement strand
ATGGACAAATGGTGCTATACCTGCTTCTGTGTTTGTTAATAATGCAAAGAATTATAAACAGTTTTATCCAACCCAATTAACGCGGCAGCGGCTGGAGATAGAGTTTGCAAAGTTGTTTTAAGATTAGTCATTGGGTTATTAGGTCATTTAGGCATTAGTCATGGGGGCAATTAGGTCGTTAGGCATTAGGATCGGTACCTCGCATTCATATTTCCTACTTCCTATTTTGTACTTTTTACTTCGTATTTCGTACTTCGTATCTCGTATTTCTTACTTCAACTCGCTTTCCCTTTTAATTCCCAGTGATCTTTAAAAATTTTGCCTTCCCGGTCTTTTTTTAAAGTTCGTGCATACCGTTCACCTTTGATAGTTCCCCTATCGGTTTTCTTTCCGATAAACAATAAGATTGCATTTCCCTCTTCATCTGTTTTAAAGGATAAGTCATACCCTTTGTATGTTAACTCGATCATTGTTGAAGGCTCAAAAATCTTACTTAGCTTCTTTTGTAAGTCGTCACTCAATTTCATAATCGGGATTTTTTTTAAAATCTCAAGCCCTATGTGTTAGCTGATTGGATGCTTTCTTCTATTAACCTTATAGCTTCTGCAGCTCCGTCATTGCCCAGAGGGATAAACTTATCTTCGGTTATGTTATTGTACGATGCAAAAAAATGAATAATTTCTTTTAGCAAACCCTCTTCTAAATCCCTCAGTCTTTCTACAGAAGCATATTGCCTTGAGTCTAATTGTACAGCAATTACCCGGTCGTTGCGAACGTCCTGGCCTTTCTTCTCCTGCTGCACTTTTATTATCCCGATCACTTTACATTCAACAATGCAACCTGAAAATGTAGGTGCATCAGTCAGCACTAATATATCCATAGGGTCTCCGTCTTCGGCTTTAGTAGCGGGAATGAAACCAAAATCAAAAGGAAAAACCATGCCTGCAGGAAGTGCTTTTTTAAGTTTATAGCCTCCTGTTTCTTCATCATACACATATTTGTTGCGGCTTCCTTTGGGCGTTTCTATAACAGCATTCACTTCTTTCGATCCTTTTATAAACGGTGATGGTACTTTCATAATTTTAGGGAATTTAAAAGTCGTACCTGCAATTCTCCTGTTACATCAGTAAGAGAAAGAGCACGTTGATAAATGTATTTCTATTTATTTGACTTTTGCAAAACGTCTTTTTCTATAAGACTACTTAGCTCTTTCTGCCGCCTTTCTTCAGCAGCAGCTTTTAAAAAGGTGATACTAACATTAAGCTCGAAGCCTATAAGCAGAATTAAGGAGTTAAGATAGATGAACAGCATTAATATGAGCACGGTTCCAATTGACCCATAAATTTTATTAAAGTTGCCAAAGTGATTTACCCAATACGAAAAGCAAACAGTTGTTATAATGGTTAAAATGGTGGCAAGTATTGAACCCGGAGAAACAGTATGCCATCTTTTGTTTACTGAGGGTGCATATTTATAGATAAAAGAGATTGAGTAGAAGAACAATAAACTCGTAATTATTATTCTTAAAACTTTTATCCAAATAATGCCTGTGCCTTTAATATGGAGCAACTTCATAATTTTTTCAAACATATAACCTTGCCCAATAAGCAATAAGATCATTCCTATTATCAGTAATAAAAAGATAAGTGTAAGTTTTATTGCTCTCCACCTTTTTTTCAGAAAATTAGTTTTCCTTTTATACTCATAAATAGATGTATCGAAAGTTTGTATAACACCAAGCATTGCATTGGAAGCATAAAATATTACCAGTACAAAACCAAATGAAAGTAAGCCTCCCCTTGGCGTATTTAGAAAATCCTGCAGAAAGTTGTTAACGAGGTTATAGGTGTTTTGATTAGGAGTTACGTCTCTGGTTATTCTGAGCAGCTCTTTGGTAAATTGTTTTGAAATGGGTAAATATGGAACGAGGGTAAATATGCAAATACAAGCTGCGGGTACCGCCATTATAAAATTAAACGATATAGCTTTTGCTCTTTCGTTTAAGCCAACTTTATTTACCTGCCTTACAAAAAATACGAAGGCATCATATAACGGCACCCCATAAAAACCGGGAAGAACAATTTGCTTGCTTTTGTGAATAATAAAAGCAAGGGGACGTGTTTGTAATATTAACCTTTCAAGCTTTATCACATTGTAGCTTTTGCATTCTGTTGTTTACGCAAAATCAATTCGTCCAATGCTTTCTGATATTCTTTTGCACGTTGTAAATGCTGGGCATAGGTTGTGGTAAAAGTATGATAACCTGAAAAATCGCTCTTTGCAACGAAGAACAAATAATCGGTTTCAGGTGCATTTAAAACTGCGTCAATTGTTTTAGAAGAAGGAGTACAAATCGGCCCTGGAGGTAATCCTCTATTCTTATAAGTGTTATAAGGCGAGGACACCTGCAAATGCTTCTCATAAATCCTTTTAAGACCAAAATCTTTTAGTGCAAATTTTATCGTTGGGTCGGCGCCTAAAGGCATTCCTTTTTTATAACGGTTAATGTACACGCTTGCTACATTTCCCTTTTCATCCTGCTTATTAGTTTCTTCTTCAACAATTGAAGCAATGGTATATACCTGGGCCGGAGTAAAGCCCATGCTTTCGGCCTTAGTTAACCGATCATTCTTTTTCCAAAAGTTCTCCCGTTCTGTTTTTAGGCGTTGAAAAATACGGCCGGTTTTTGTAGTCCAAAACATTGTGTATGTATTTGGAATAACCAGTGTCATCAAAGTATTTTCATCAACGCCTAATTGTTGTAAGCTGTCAGCATTATTTATGTAACTGATAACGGAAAGAGAATCGGCTTCAAAGTTTTTTGAAATTACATGCGCGAGATCCTGGGTGGTGCGTATTTTATTAATTACAAGGTTTACGGGAGACTGCTGGTTGTTCCGCAGCATACGTACTATGCTTAAAAGACTGGCGCCTTTTTTTATTTCATACTTACCAGGTCTTAATCTTGTCCAAAGATTCAAACGGCTTGCAAGCCATTCAAATGCGCCCGGATGTTTTACAAGATCATCTTTCTCAATTGATTCGATTACGGATGTTTTACTTGCTTCTCCTGTATTTATATAAAGATGTTTCCTGTTCTCTGTAAAAGAAGTTGCAGGTCCTATAAAAATCCATGCAAAAATTGCAGCGACTGCTATTGCAGTAAGTATGAGAGGTATGATGGCTTTCTTCATAAATAATATTGCCGTAAAGTAAATAAAAAACCCTGTCTTATGTAAGACAGGGCTGATATACTAGCTGAATAGCCGGTTATTTTTTTGGCGGAGTAGTGGCAGGTGCTGGTTGCTGCATTGGAGCCGGAGGTGCCTGTTGCATCGGTGCTGCAGTACCCGTATTAGTATTTATTTTATTCAAAATGTCATTTTTATTATCGGTAGTACCCTTCATAAAAAAAGAAGATAAGAGGCATAGCACAGCAATAACTGCTGCGAATATCCAGGTGCCTTTTTCCAGTACGTCTGTTGTTTGTTTTACACCCATAAACTGGTTATTAAAACCGGCAATATTTCCTGCTAATCCGCCTCCCTTAGGATTTTGAACAAGGATAACAAATCCAAGAACTGCGGCAGCAATAATTATAAGGATAAGAAATAGAATCGTCATTTTAAGTACCGTTTAAATTTTTAATTTTGGCAGCAAAGTAAGCGCTTTTGTCGGGATTTAAGAAAGTTAATTTTCGGTACAATTGTACTGCCTTATCCTTTTTACCTTGTTTTTCAAGTACTAAAGCCATTGCTTCAGTAACTACTTCGCGTGCGGTGTTCGATGCATCTGCAATACGTTGCGCTTCCACTTCTTCAGGCGAAATTCCTTCGGAAGCCAATGCATCTTCCGGCCCCACCCTTTTCATATGCTTGAGCCATTGAGTAAATTTTTTTACCTGTTTCCCAAGTTTATCGGGCTGATTCTTCTTTAAGTCGAGTTTAATTCCCTGTGAAGCAAAATAGTCAATAGTATAATAGGGGTCGATGGGAAGAACAGCATTTTTTGTATCAGCATTTGCTTCTTTGGCCGAAGCGTCAAGCATCGCCTTAATGTTTTGAAACATCTTTTCATGCTCATCTATTTCTTCGGAATTTTCATTCTCAAAAGGCTCCGGCTCTTCCTCCTCTATTAATCTCTCCTGCTGTGCTGTTGCAGATATTTCTTCTATTGGCAGTGCACCGGCATCTGAAATTACAAGACTTTCCTGTGGTTCCGGTTTTTCAAGTTCATCTAAAAATTTATCTGTAGTTGCATCTGTTTGGCGTGTTATAGCTGCCATTTCTTCTTCAGGCTGGCTTACAGGTTCTATAGATATTTGTTCGGGCGTCTTATCTATTACTTCAGTAAGATTATCTGTTTTTTCAAGGCTTACTTCAGGTGTCTGCGGATAGGCTTCTTCTAATTCGTCTTCATCTACATCTATGGCAGGTGCGCCATTTGCCCCAGGTTTTTTATCATCGGTTTGGGCTACGTCAATTATTTCTTCGTCGTTTATTTTAAAGTTATATTCAGGAGATACTGTTTCCGTTTTTAGTTCCGCTGCCGAGAATTCAGTAGTTAACGGATGCTGATCTTCCTGTGCAATTACAAGTTCCTGAAAAGTATCCTCTTTGCTGTTATCGGCATTCGTTTCGGTAATAGCTTGCTCTTGAAACTGTTCCTTATCTATAATGATACTTTTATGTTTGCTTTCCTGATTTATTACTTCTCCAATTTCCTGCTTCGTTTGTTCTGGAGTGTGATGAAGCACATCATCGGCCACATCTTTTTGTAACTGGTAGTGCAACCAATAAGGATTTAAAAAGTATAAAGCAGTTTTTTGAACCTGTGATAAGGAGCGCGGGTCATTCTCAATAGTTAACTTTTTTGCAAGTAACAAATGAGCTATAGAAAAATAGGGGTGATCATTTACAAGCTTCTCTAATTCTTCAACCGTGACGGAGTCTAAATTTTCTTTTTTAGTAAGATAATTCAGAGCCTTATCGAGAGATTGGTTCATAAGGTGAAAATACAATTACCTTACCAATTCGAGAAAAGGCGATTGAAAATTTCATCTGTTAAGTTGCGAAGTATTTCTTCACTTAAAGATCCTTCGGCCTGTTGTAAACTAAGGTTCGCCGAAAAATCAAAGTTCCTGCTCACATCAAATTGCTGAGTGGAGTCTTTTAACGTGTCTCTGAAAATAATATGAACACCTACAGTCAAACGATTCGTTGCAGCCTGCTGACTAGAGATACCCGATGTAGTAACATCGTATTGAGAAATATAACCATTTACCTGGTAATGGGCATCATCGCTGGTAGTACGTGTTAACCTTGTTTGATTATTTATTTTTTGTTGTAACCTATCTGTAAGTCGTGGGCTTATTTGGGGGTTTACATACCTCGCTTTGTTTTCAATAAACCCGATTTTTATGGTTTTAACTTCGGGAGGTATAGTGGCATTATTAAAAGAGTAAATCTTGCAGGAAAAAAGAAAGATCGAAATAAGAAGTACGAGATTGGATTTACGAAGTATGCAGTACGATGTACGAGGCAAGAGGGAAGAATGAGTGTAAAATTTATTTTTCATAAACCATTGTTTAGGTTGTATAGTCATTCTTTTATATAAAGACTTATTAAAAACACTTAATGAGCAATACTGAATTTTCAATTTTCAATTTGAAGAGTTGATTACACTTCATACCCGGTGCTTCTTCCTTCGTATTTCGTACTTCAAATTTCGTGCTTCGTCCTTGCACATCACTCCTCAATATCGTACTCCTTCAACTTGCGGTAAAGTGTTCTTTCACTAATACCAAGATCGCTCGAAGCATCTTTGCGTTTGCCTTTGTGCTTCTTTAGAGCTTTAATAATAAGCTCTTTCTCTTTATCCATAATGTTTAGTGATTCATCCACTTCTTCATGCTGATGAATGCCATCATAAATAACCGGCTGGGGATGATTCATAACATTAGCCTGATGAATGGCCGGAGGCTGATGAACCGAGGTATACTCCCCATTTGAAGGCTTATATTCCTGTAATAACGACTCATGTGCAGCATTCACGCCTGTAGGACTCTGCAGGATTTCAACAAACATCTTTTTCAATTCTGTCACATCCTTTTTCATATCGAAGAATAGCTTGTACAAAATTTCACGTTCGTTGGCGAACTCATTACCGTTGTGCTGACCATGACTTGAAGGATTGGCTAAAACAGGTAAGCGATTATAATTGGCATCAGGTAAAAACTGCTTTAGTTGTTTCGCTGTTATCAACTTCTCTGTGCTTAGAACAGAAATTTGCTCTGCAATATTCTTTAACTCTCTTACATTTCCTTTCCACTGATAGTTAATTAACATGTTTTTAGCCTCCTCATCCAACTGCACGGGCGTTGTTTTATACTTATCAGCAAAGTCAACAACAAATTTTCTAAAAAGTATAAGAATATCTTCAGGGCGGTCGCGTAATGCGGGAACACGAATAGGAACGGTGCTTAGCCTGTAGTAAAGGTCTTCCCTGAATTTGCCGTTTTGCGTAAACTCGAGTAAGTCCCGGTTAGTAGCAGCAATAACCCTTACATCTGTTTTTTGAACTTTCGAAGAACCTACCCTGATAAACTCTCCTGTTTCTAAAACACGCAGTAATCTTGCCTGGGTTCCCAATGGCATCTCACCAATTTCATCTAAAAAGATGGTTCCCCCGCTCACTGTTTCAAAGTAGCCTTTGCGGCTATCCACTGCTCCTGTAAAAGAACCTTTTTCATGACCAAATAATTCTGAGTCAATAGTGCCTTCGGGGATGGCACCACAGTTCACAGCTATGAAGGAGTTATGTTTGCGGGCGGATAAAGCATGTATAATATGCGAAAAAGCTTCTTTACCCACACCACTTTCCCCCACGATTAGTACACTTAAATCGGTATTAGCAACCTGCACTGCCACATTAAGGGCATGATTTAATGCGGGGCTATTTCCTATAATTCCAAAACGGTTTTTAATTAATTGTAAATCCATCACTTTGCTTTAGAGTATTTTCTGTTTCTTTTTTTAGAAGAGATAATTTTTTTGTAAGGATTACCCAAATAGTTGCTGTCTCAATCTTGTCATAATCATGTATTAAGATATGCAGGAATGACACAATTTTTTGGAGATCAGTAATACTACTTAAAGGAGTGAGTTTAGAAACCTTCCAAAGTGCTTCGCCTATAATAGCCAGCCTTCTTTGAACGGCGTCCTGAACAAGTAAGTTTTTAGAAAAGGCGTCATAATTTGTTGTGTATGATAGATGCTTTTCGATTATATCAATAGACTCAAGCACATCAAAAAGATATTTTTCTATTTCGTTATCCATAAAGTTTTACCTTATCAGCATTAATGTTCTTAATTAAATAAGGATTGGTAAGCTTTTCTTCTGGTACTAAATCAATATCTCTATTTAAAAGGTCCTTGAGATTAAAACGAAAATCGAAATAGTTATCTGCATAATTGTCAAATTCTATTCTGTCTTTATCAAACGCATATAAAAAATCAACATCGCTATTTTTATTAAAATCATTTCCCCTTGCTGCAGACCCAAACACATACAAATATTTAATCTTGTATTTTCTACAGGCAGAGATAATCTGGTCAATATTTTCTGTAATAATTGGAGCCATTTATTGCAATATCATTTCGCCAATCAAAGTAGCGCCAGTTGCAGCACTCACTTTAACCATTGCGTAATCCCCTTTATTAAGTTGATAATAACTCTTTGGGAAAACAACTACTTTGTTCTGGCTGTTTCTTCCGGCCCAGTTGTTAGCACTTTTCTTTGAATTACCTTCTATCAGTACTTTAAAAGTCTTACCTATATCTCCTTGATTGCTCTCCTGGGATATTTTGTTCTGCAGTTTTACAATTTCATCGAGTCTCCTCTTTTTCACTTCCAGGGGAACGTCATCTCTAAAACTCCGTGCTGCAAGTGTTCCAGGCCTTTCGCTGTAAAAGTACATATAGCTCATGTCGTACTTACTGTATTCTAATATGCTTAAAGTATCAAGGTGATCTTCTTCGGTTTCTGTGCAAAAGCCTGTAATAACATCGCTGGTAATGCCGCAGTCGGGCATTATTGCTTTAATTCTGTCGACCTTCGCTTTGTACCATTCACGGGTATAAGTTCGGTTCATCAATTGTAAAATCCTGGTACTGCCGCTTTGCACCGGCAGGTGAATAGACTTGCAAATGTTTTCGTACTTAGCCATCGTGTACAAGACTTCGTCAGTTATATCTTTCGGATGCGAAGTGCTGAAACGAACCCTAAGCAAAGGGCTTATTTTAGCAACCATTTCGAGCAGGTTAGCAAAAGTAGCCCCTTCCCGAACTTCCTGGACGGAGTAGGAGTTTTCATGTTCGATAATAGAAGCAACCGAAGCATCAACCCAATAGTAACTATCAACATTTTGTCCAAGTAAGGTAACTTCCCTGTAACCATTGTTGAAAAGGTTTTCGCATTCCGTGACAATACTGATGGCATCACGGCTGCGTTCACGACCGCGGGTAAAAGGAACTACGCAAAAGCTGCACATGTTATTGCAGCCACGCATAATGCTAACAAAAGAAGTAACACCATTACTATCTAAACGAACAGGGGAGATGTCAGCGTAGGTTTCATCGCGGCTTAATAAAACGTTTACACCCTTCTGGCCTGTTCCTGCATCTTCAATTAAGTCGGGCAGTGTTCTATATGCATCAGGACCAACAACTATGTCAACTAATTTTTCTTCTTCAAGCAGTTTGCCTTTTAATCTTTCGGCCATGCATCCTAAAATGCCCACCAGCATTCCGGGTTTTGCCTGCTTGGCTTTTTTAAATTCAGTTAAACGCTTTCTTACGGTTTGCTCTGCTTTTTCTCTGATCGAACAAGTATTTACCAATACCAGGTCGGCCTCTTCAAAATGTTTGGTTGCTCCAAATCCTTCATTAATTAAAATGGAAGCCACAATTTCACTGTCAGAAAAATTCATTGCACAGCCATAGCTTTCTATATAGAACTTCTTTTTAAAGGTGTTTGGTTCAATTACAAAAGGAGCAAAAGCGTCACCCTGGCGCTGTTCATTGTACACTTTTTCCGGCAATTCAAGGGTTTCCATGAAAAAAATTAAGAGCGCAAAAATAGGATAATTTGATGGATGGTGTCAAGTTGACAGAGTATAAATATCGAAAACGAAATATTAATGTTTCAACGGACAGATATGTTTACCTGCAAATCATTTGTATAATGCTCATGCAGCTTTTTAAAAAAAAGACATGTCCCTTTTAAGTAATTTAACTTCTATTTATAAAACTTTTAATTTTCGACCTAATTTTATTTAACGTTGCTTTTGAGTTTGTGAAAAGGGATCATGCTGATTTTGCTAATCTGCCCTTTGCTATGTGTACCATCTATTTCTTTTATAGTTTTTAAATCAAATATTTATCCATATGAGAAAGTTTACTTGCTTCACTTTATCTTTTATCTGGCTGTTGTTAGTCTCTTCTCCTTCCTGGGCTCAATCCCATCTTATTTCAGGAAGGGTTTTGGCAGATATTGATGCAACTCCAATGAAAGGGGTAACCATTACAAATGACGTTACAAAAAACCGAACTCAAACCGATGAGAACGGAAATTTTACTATCGAAGCGGCACGAGGACAAAGACTTGTTTTTACTTATGTAGGCTTTACTACACAAGATGCAGTTGTTGGTTCTGAACCTACAATTTCAGTTAGGCTTGTTGCAATGGCAGGTACATTAGATGAGGTGGTTGTAGTAGGTTACGGTACTCAAAAAAGAGCTAACCTAACCGGTGCCGTTTCTACAGTAAATGTTGATAAAACATTAGGGTCGCGCCCTATTACCGATGTAGCTCGTGGCTTGCAAGGCGCTGTGCCTGGTTTAACCATTACTACACCAAGTGGTGATATTGGAACAAATCCCGCCATTCGCTTAAGAGGCATTAGTGGCTCTTTAAACGGTCCCGGTGCACAACCACTTATTTTGGTTGATAACGTAGAACTTCCTGATTTACGTATGATAAACCCTGACGATATTGAATCTATCTCCGTTTTAAAAGATGCGGCCTCAGCATCCATATATGGAACCCGTGGTGCATGGGGTGTAATTTTAATTACAACTAAAACAGGTAAAAAAGGAGTTGAAAGAAATAGAATTTCTTATTCAAACAATTTTGCGTGGAGCAGGCCTACAGTAGTTCCCGAAGTAGCTTCCGGTGCCGAAGGTGCTGCAATGGCGCTAAGTGCTATGAGGCGTACTAACCCAAACACCACTGTTTTTGGTGCTGTAGGTTATAATATAGACTCGATTGCAATAGATAAAATGCGCGAATGGCAATCGAAATATGGCGGGCAAAACCTGGGCGATGAGATGGAAATGGGCCGTGATTTTGAAATAAGAAACGGCCGCTTGTTCTTTTACCGCACGTGGGACCCTAATAAAATGTACATGAGGGATTGGACGCCTCAACAAAATCATAATTTGACCTTTAGCGGCAGCACGGCAAAAACGGGCTACACTATAGGATTAGGTTATTTAGGACAAAAAGGTGTTTTAAAAGTAAATCCGGATGAATTTGAAAGATTTAATGTTAGTCTCGGTGTAACCTCCAGTGTTACTAACTGGTTAGATGCAAGAACTAAAGTGATCTTATCAAGAGCAACAAGATTACGTCCCTACTATTTCTCCTCCGAAACGTACGATCCCTGGTATTATTTGTCAAGATGGCCATCTTTTTACCCTTATGGTACCTACCAGGGTAAGCCTTTCAGAAGTGCATTAACAGAAGTTCAGCAGGCAAGTGTAACGCCTGAACAAAATACCCTTGGACGCATTCAAATAGGCGGAACATTTAAGATTGCAAAAGGGCTAACTGTGGATGCCGATTATACTTATGCAAACAATAACGGCCATGAACAGCAAAGCGGCGGCAGTGTATCTGCCTGGGACTTCTGGTCGGGCGGGGGTCAATTAACGTATGGAAAATACACAAGCCCAACATTCGACAGGGCCATTTATATTTCGGACTGGAATGAAAGAAATACTGTGAAAGCCTTTGCTACTTACAATAAAGATTTAGGCGACCACGATTTCAAATTTATTGCCGGTACTGATGTGGAAGCATATCTATACAGGTCACAAAGGTCGGAACGGAGAGGTTTACTTAATCCTGAAATGGCACAACCCAACTTAGCAGCCGGTGATCAATTTGTGGGCAGCAGCGCTGGTCATTGGGCTACATTAGGTTACTTTGGAAGAATTAACTATGCATTTAAAAACAAATTGCTTTTAGAGGTAAATGGCCGGTACGATGGATCTTCCTTCTTTCCAACAACTAACCGCTGGGCATTCTTTCCTTCAGTTTCGGCAGGCTATACTATTACCCAGGAGAAGTTTATGGATTTTGCAAAACCTGTTCTTACCTCACTTAAATTCAGAGGTTCCTATGGTTCTATCGGTAACCAGGCAGTTGGAGGAAACCGGTTTTTACGGGTAATGAATACTTCTCTTTCAGGTTGGGTAATCGGTAATACAAATATGCTTACGGTAGGTACTCCCGGTTTAGTTTCGCCGGATCTTAGCTGGGAAAGAGTTACAACGCTTGATTTTGGTGCGGATGCACGGTTGATTAAAAATCTTGGCGTTACATTCGATTGGTACAAAAGAACCACCAGCGATATGATTACTTCAGGGGCAACAGTACCAACCTCATTAGGCACAGGTGCTCCTGTGCAAAATTATGGTGAAATGCAAACTACAGGATGGGAACTGGCTATTGACTGGAATCATAGATTTAATAATGGTTTGAATTTTAATGTAACCGGGTTGCTATCCGACTTCCAGGAAAAGATTACCAGGTTTGCCAATACTACAAAGTTGATAAGTTCCAAAAAACCGCCTCAAATAATAGATTATGAGGCGGTCAGTTATAATATTTTACTCTTAATTACCAACCCGGGTTTTGGGCTAATGTAACCCCGCGATCCTGGTAAAGTTTTATTTGATCAAGTGGTATTGGGTCAAGGTAAACTTTAGGATCAACAAAAGGACGTTGAGATGCGGCATTAAAAGCAGGTATAATATACCCTTCCGGAGCATCATTTTCAATCTTTATACTTGCCAATAAACCGGGGTAATTGGATCTTTTAATCCACGCCCCTCTGTTAATATCCGGCTTAGCCTGCGTATCAGTGTACTCCAGCTTTTTCCATCTTTTCAGGTCATCCAAACGGAAACCTTCGAACATCAATTCTGTTCTGCGTTCTCTTCTTATTTCCCAAAGCAGAGCTGGTACTGTTGGGTCTCTCTTAGGATCATCATAAACTTTACCACCTACTGCAGGCTGGCCGCCAATAATTTGCAGCTTTGGAATATTGAT
>MWYU01000591.1 GCA_002050375.1 Chitinophagales bacterium 62-2 | reverse complement strand
GGATGAACACTCTCTGCAATTTTAGATCAACCAAATGATGATCCGCGTTGTGGTTAAACCTATTTTTGTGATAATGTAATTAATAATCATTGAGCATAAAAATTCTCTCTGATATTAATAATAATATTATCGAAATACAATAACCCAAATTAATCTGGTATCCTTAATAAATATCATGAAATCATATACCTGTTCTTTGACTGTTTTTTTTGTTTTTCTAAGTTTAGCGGGTTCCGCCCAAAAAAATCTGAATAAAAATAAAGCACCAAATATCATCCTTATTCTTGCCGACGACCTGGGTTGGAGCCAGACTTCTGTTATGATGGATCCCCGTGTTAAAGGTTCATCATCTAATTATTTAGAAACGCCCAACATTGCAGCGTTTGCAAGTAAGGGCATGCGTTTTACCAACGGTTATTCACCCGCTCCACTTTGCACACCAACACGCCGCAGTATTCTTTGTGGCACCAGCGCTGCCCGAAGCGGGGAAGAGTTTGCAAGCGATTGGGTGCCTGCAAATCATGCCACTATTCCCAGCTTACTTAAACAAGCTAATCCGGCTTATAAAACAGCGCACATTGGTAAGTGGGGCGAGCAAATGATAAGCAGCCCTGAAGAATGTGGCTATGATGTTAGCAGCGGGATGACGGGTAATAAAGACGGTAACCTTAAAGTAAGTGGCGATCCCAACAGTGGCCCATTGGGAAAAAAGATTGGAGAAAAAGATTATTATTCTACAGATGACCCAAAGGCTACAGACTTGCTTACAAATTCTGCTATTCAATTTATCCAACAACAAACAAAAGCAGGCAACCCTTTTTATTTACAGGTAAGCTATTATGCCACACACCTTGATGTAGCCGCCCGTGAAAAAACGGTGGCAAAATACATTGAGAAAGGAAACCCGGACCGGGGCTATACCCCATCATGGGCAGCTATGCTGGATGAACTAGATGCCGGGGTAGGGCGATTGCTTGCAGCAATAGCTAAAGCAGGAATTGGTGACAACACCTACATAATCTATACCGCCGATAATGGCGGACGGCCAACTATTCCCGGCGGCACTTCCTCTGTACCTCCTAACATTCCTTTGAGTGGAGCTAAGCACAGTCTTTTAGAAGGTGGTATCAGGGTGCCGTTTATTGTTTGTGGCCCCGGCATAAAACCAGGTTCGGTTTGTAATACACCGGTAGTCGGTTACGACTTTCTTCCAACATTTTATGATCTTGCCGGTGGAAAAAACCTGCTTAATAAAGAGATTGATGGTGGCAGTATGCAGACGTTATTTAATAACCCTCTTAATGGTGCAGTTAAGCGTACAGAAAATGCGCTTTATTTTAGCAGGCCTGACAGGGGATTTTCTGCTATACGACAGGGAGAATACAAGCTTATGTTGTTCTGGAATGCAAAGGGAGATATTGCTTCACGAAAACTTTATCAATTTAATCCCAACCCTACAGAAGAAGGAAGAGACATTGCTTTGAGTAATCCCCAGAAAGCTGATGAGTTACAAAAGCTTTTACAGAACTATCTTAAATCTGTGAATGCAAAAACTGTAAAATCAGGAAAGAAGCCAATTAAAGATGATTGAGGTTAGTTTACCGCATGAAAATTATTAAATGGTTTTTGTATTATTTCTATGAGATTAATAAAAAAAGTTTGTTTGCCTGTTTTTGTTCAATTTCATTTTCAAAACCAAATATACTTCTCATAGTTTCGGATGATCAGGGAAAGATGCAGGTTGTTATGGTAATAAAATTATTAAAACACCCGGCATAGAGGCACTTGCAACTGATGGCATTCTCCTAAAAAATAGTAATGCGGGATGGAATAAAGTGTGAGCCTCCCATACTTTACATAAGATTACCATGTACTACCTATGCGTGATAAGAAGCGGCAACTATAAACTCATCTGGAATATTGCACACCAGATTCCTTTTGCTTTTGCATTGGATCTTGTGCAAAGCAACACCTGGCGCAGCGCTAAAGACCTTCTTTATTATGGCAAGAGAAAGAAAAATGATTTAATAAACAAACGTGCATTCGAACTATATGAGCTTGAAAAAGACCCGGATGAAATTAATAACCTTGCAAATTCAAAGACGCACGGAAATATTTTAGGAGAGCTGAAAAGCAAACTAAAAGCCTTTCAACAAAAGACTAAAGATTCGTGGATACATAAATGGACCTATGAATAAATCATAATTGAAACATACTATAATATAATGCCTGTAAACCGCAGAAAATTTATACAAAACGCAGCTATTACCGGTGCAGCAATAGCAATCACACCATTAATCAGGGCTGCCGGATTTGAATGTATTCATGAGCCATTTTCAATTAATGCTGCCCCGGAGAATATAACTTTTGGAGACCGGCAGCTTAAAATGAATTGTACTTATCCGCCCAATGTTTTTTATCATAATGGAAAAGGCGGTCGGTTGATTGATGTAACACAATCTCCATTTAATGCTAAGGGAGATGGTGGAGCAGATGATACAAAAGCACTTATAAAAGCGTATGATTTTGTCTTGGCAGAAATGGATGAATATGAATGGGATGGATCGGGTTCCAAATCGCCACTCGAGTATATTATTTATTTACCCAAAGGAACCTATCTTATCAGTGATACTATTATTTATTCCGGAGCATGGAGAAGTTACGAAAGCAGAACACAGGCAAACGCCATGCAACCAGGAAAAAAATTATTTGAAAAACTGGTTCGCATTCGTTTTTTTGGGCAGAGCCGGGAAGAGACTATCATCAAACTAAAAAATAATTGTTCGGGCTATAATAATACTCCCAAAGCCGTTGTATCGTTCGGTAAATCAGATTTGAATAATGCAGTAGCATTTAACTCATTCCGCAACATTACCATTAATACCGGCAACGATAATTACTCTGCTATTGGGTTGGATTTTTGCGGCGCCAATAATACCGGCATTCACAATGTGTCTGTTATTTCGGAAGATGGAAAAGGCATAGCAGGTATTGACTTTCGCATCAGTCCTTCTATGGGTTATCATAATGATATTACGATAACAGGTTTTGATTATGCCATACGAATGACGCCATATCACATGACACACAATTGCTTTGAATACCTCACTATTAAAAATCAGAATAAAGCCGGGGTACAATTAAATGAATGTTCAACCTGTATTCGTAAATGGTATTCTGTTAATAGAGTGCCTGCAATAGAAATTACTACCGATGCCGCACAGGCAATTATAATTGATAGTAAGCTTGAAGGTTCTGATAAGAATATTGCCGCTATCAATGCAAAACAGGGTACCGTGTTCATAAGAAATACAATTACTTCCGGGTATAAAAATTCAATACTGGTAAACAATAAAGCCGTGATAAGTGAAATGAATATTATCGAATATGTAAATGGACCAATACTTAGTTTAAGGGATGGTCAGGTTAAAAAATCTCTTAATCTACCTATAGAAGAATTGCCCGTAAATACATGGAACCAGGATTTCGATAACTGGGCAGACGTTGACAGCTTTGGCGCTAAGGGTGATGGAACAACAGATGACAGTGCTGCTGTTCAGGCTGCCTTTAATTCGGGTAAGCCGGTAATTTATTTTACCAAAGCTGTTTATAAATTATCATCCCCCGTAACGGTACCAAAAAGTACACAGCATATTATGGGTTTCTATGGCTCACTAAACGGGCAACTTATAATTAACAACGGTGATAGTCCATTGCTGATAGAAGATTTTGGACAGAACTCTGAAACTATTATTAAGCATGATAACCCAAGAACCTTGGTACTTAATCACGTTCGTACATCTTATTCAAGTGCACACAATTCGGCAGATGCCAAAGTATTTATAAACAATTGTAACAACCTCGGCAAAAATGCAAGAACATTTACCAGGGGACGTTTTTGGGTTCGCTTTATGAACACGGAATATAAAATCGCTCCAAACTTTACCTGCAAAAGCGCCGACATGTGGGTGTTCGGTTACAAGGTAGAAGGACGAATGACAAACTTTGAAGTGTTAAACGGCGGCAGGCTCGAAGTATTAGGCGGCATGTGCAATGAACATGGCAAAGACTTCTCAAAAGAAATACCTGTTATACGAAATGTAGATTCAGGTTTGTGCTACGT
The DNA here is from genome assembly GCA_002050375.1 of Chitinophagales bacterium 62-2. Lineage (GTDB taxonomy): Bacteria > Bacteroidota > Bacteroidia > Chitinophagales > Chitinophagaceae > Segetibacter. The sequence continues at coordinate 8,396 of MWYU01000591.1, read as the reverse complement.
TGGGCTAACCAATGGTCCCAATAAATTTGAAGTTATTGTTGAAGAAACTTTGCAGGGCAAAACAAAAAAACTTTTAGATACCGATTGTCCCAGGCGAGGTAAAGACCCAAAAGGTTGGGATAACGATGTTATTATTCCCATGTATGTAAGCTATAAAAGCTGATAGATCATTTCAGCATTTCACCATCATCTTTATGTCAATAATTTTTTTCATGTAAGTTCAATAAATCATTTATGAAAGCTTTCTTTTTTTTAGGGATAATATTTTGGGTGTCGAATGTTTGTTTCGCTCAAAATCAAGCGGCAAAAAAACCGGTAAACATACTGGTTATAATTGCAGATGACATGTCGAAAACCGCAGGTATCTATGGTGATAAAACCATTAGTACACCTGGCATTGATGGTGTTGCGAAAGATGGAGTTGTATTTAATAATGCACATTGTGCAGCTTCTTCGTGCTCCCCATCAAGGGCTGCTATATTAACATCCATGTATCCTCACCAGTTGAAGGAAGGCGGAAACCTGTGGGGCACCTTGCCTCTTGCTTATCCAAATTACACAACCCTGCTTGCTGATGACGGCTACCAGGTTGGTCTGGCAGGTAAAGGCTGGGGACCCGGAGATTTTAAGGTCGGTGGTTATACGCAAAATCCTGCCGGACCCGATTATGAAAACTTTGAACAATTCATAAATCAACTGCCTTCTGAAAAACCATTTTGCTTTTGGATTGGAAGTCAGGATCCCCATCGTCCTTATTTGCCCGAATTGAAAAAGACAGTTGAATTTAACAGAAGCGCATTAAAAGTGCCTTCATGGCTGCCCGATAATGAAATTGTAAGGGAAGATTTGTTAGATTATTATGCGGAGGTGAAGCGTTTCGACCAAACCGTAGAAAGTGCTGTGAACCTTTTGAAGAAAAAAGGTATGTATGATAATACGCTTATCATAATCACCAGTGATAATGGAATGCCTTTTCCAAGGGTAAAAGCCAATGCTTATGTCGCAAGCACAAATATTCCTTTAATAATGAGGTTGGGAAACCATTTTATAAAAGGTAAAAGATTCAATGAATTAGTAAGCCTTGTTGATCTGGCCCCAACCATTTTAAACCTTGCCAATATTAGCGTTCCGAAATCAATGATGGGCAAAACACTTGTTCCACTTCTTGTAAAAGGAAAAACTGATGAAAGATTTAATATGGTGTTTACCGAACGTGAACGTCATGCAAAAGTTCGTGAGGGAAATTTGAGTTACCCGGTAAGAGCTGTCCGAACAAAAGATTATTTGTACATCGAAAACTTAAGGCCCGACCGCTGGCCTGCCGGCGATCCTGCAAGTGTAGAAGCTACAGGAGCATTTGGAGATATTGACAATGGCCCGGCAAAACAATTTCTTGTAAAGAATAGGAACAATCCATCATACAAAAAAGAAGCAACCTGGAGTCTTGAAAAAAGACCTGATATAGAACTCTATGATTTAAAAAAAGATTCCAACCAGTTAATCAATGTTGCAGGTAACTCGGCTTATACTAAAATAAAAAAAGAACTGCGCGCTTCCTTATCTAAATGGCGCCGGCAAACTAATGACCCTCTTTTAAATAATGAGAATGATCCGTTTGATACGTATCCATATTATGGAGGAAAAAGAGGGAACTAATAAAGTATGTGCAGATGGATTAAGCTTTTTTAAAAATTTGGTACCGGCATTTGTGTTTTATAGTAATCATTGTTGCTTCACAATCCTTTTATCTGCTATAGAGTATATAACTTTGGGTTTTATATTCGAATCGTGCTGTAATAACGAAAAACCTCTTTTCCATTCCTACAGAAAAAAAATTAAGATCTGATAAATTATCTAAATTTTCTATATGAAAAAAATTCTCTACTTAATTGGGATGTTCATAACCTGTTTATTTTTCCTCTGCATTGCTCCCACCATTGCTTCCTGTCAATCAAAGGCTTCAGTAACGGTTAGTGGTAAAGTTATAGATGAAAAAAGCCAGCCATTAATTGGTGTTTCAGTTAAACTTGAAAATTCAGATATTGGTGTGGCAACAAATTCAGAAGGGAGATTTACTATTTCTGTTCCTAACGATAAAAGAGTACTTGTATTTTCATATTTAGGATATGAAAATAAGGAGGTAAGGATAACAAATGTTAGTGAATACAACGTCAATATGATACCTGCAGTAAGCACGTTAAATGAGGTTGTAGTTATTGGATACAGCACCCAAAGAAAAAAAGATGTTTCCGGTTCTGTTGTTTCTGTTTCCGGGGATCAACTAAAAAACCAATCGGTTACAGGCTTTGACCAGGCTTTAAAAGGACAGGCAGCAGGCGTGCAGGTTGTGCAAAATACAGGCGCCCCCGGAAGTGGTGTAACGGTAAGAATAAGAGGCAATAGTTCCATCACTGCCGGCAATGATCCACTCTATGTTATTGATGGCTTTCCCGTTACGGGAGGTTCAAGGGGAACAGAATTTCTGCCGGTAAGTTCCAATCCATTAAATGCAATTAACCCCGCAGATATTGAAAGCATTGATATTTTAAAAGATGCATCTGCCACAGCAATATACGGATCAAGAGGTGCAAACGGAGTTGTAATTGTAACAACAAAATCAGGCAAATCAGGTAAAGGGAAAGTTACTTTTGATACTTATTCCGGAATACAGAAGGTGACCAAAAAGGTTGATGTTCTCAATGCAGCAGAATTTGCTGAATATCATAAAGAAGCACAGAATAACGGTTGGCTGCAAAGCGGGGGTAATCCATCTACACCCAATGCTATGAGAGGGCAATACGCAGTAACTGATATTTATTTCGATCCTTCAAAATGGGCTAACACTGACTGGCAGGATCAAATACTTAGAACCGGAATGGTGCAAAACTATAATTTAGCATTTACCGGTGGTAATGAAAATATACGCTATGCCATATCAGCAAGCCACTATAGAAATGAAGGAATAGTAATAGAAACTGCTCTAAAAAGATATGCTTTCAAAATAAATTTTGATGCAAAGCTAAACAACAGATTAAATTTAGGTGTACGCTTAACGCCTTCATATAGTATAAACAATGAAATAAACACCGACGGTCAATTTGCAAATGCCCTCGTTGGAATGGCTTTAAGACTCACTCCTTTTGTTGGCCCTTATTTACCTGATGGTAACTATCAAAACCCTTTAGCACTTCGCAATGCGCAAAATTTAGGTAACCTGGGTGCTGTTGATAATCCCGTAGCCAGGGCAAAAGAAGATCAGTTCGATCTTGACCAGAGCAGAGTTTTGGGAAACTTATTTTTAGAATATAAAATAACAGATGATTTAAAATTTAAAACCTCAATAGGTGTAGATAACAATAATAATCGCACCCATCGTTTTTTAAGTTCTAAAACCGGAAGAGGAGGATCACCACCACCCAATATTCCTTCGGGCATAGCATCGTCCTCACAGGAAATTGAGTGGTTGAATGAAAATTTATTAACTTATAACAAAACATTTAATTCAAAGAATATTCTTACGGCAATCGCGGGTTTTTCCACACAGAAAAATGATTACCGGTTTATCCAGGTGAATGGCTCTAACTACCCGAACGATAATGTACAGTATGTATCTGCTGCCGGCATTGTCAACGCTGGTACAGAAAACAGAAGCCAATGGTCGTTGGTTTCTTATTTTGGAAGGGTAAACTATGTCTTATCGGATAAGTATATTGTTACAGCAACAATGAGAAGAGATGGCTCCTCACGTTTCGGTTCAGAGAATAAATATGGTCTATTTCCATCAGGTGCCATAGCCTGGCGCATGTCTGAAGAAAACTTCATGAGAAATATAGGTTCTATATCCAACTTTAAATGGAGGTTGAGTTATGGTATTTCAGGTAATAACAATATACCCAATTATGCCTTTGTTCCCAATATTGTGAATACAGGATACGTATTTGGCACTACCCCCATTGTAGTAAATGCAATATTAAGTGGCAGACTGGCTAATCCTTCTGTTACCTGGGAGACTAAAAAGACTATTAATCTCGGCGCTGATATTGGATTATTTAATAATCGTATTGAAATTACCACTGACTTCTATAAATCAAATACAGACGGACTACTATTAAATGTAAATATCCCTGCTGTATCGGGCTTTGGAACATCCCTGCAAAACGTAGGAGAAGTTGAAAACAAAGGATTTGAGTTTGCGATTAGTACAAAAAACCTGGTAAATAAAATAAAATGGAATACTAATGCTAATATAAGTTTTAATAGAAACAAGGTACTTGCACTTGGAGGAGCAGCTGGTGACTTTATTGATGTGGGCTCTTCACGAACGGTTGTAGGTAAACCGTTAGGGCTATTTTATATGCGTGTTACAGATGGGATTTTTAATACACAGGAGGAAATTAATAAACACGTACCTCAGGATAACGCTCCAAAACCGGGCGACAGGAAATTTAAGGACGTAAACGGCGATGGAGCTGTAAATAATAATGATCTTGATTTCGTAGGAGATCCTAACCCGGATTTCAATTACGGAATTACAAATACAATATCATATAAAAGTTTTGATTTCAATTTATTAATTAATGGCGTATATGGAAATGACATTTTTTATAATTATGCTGTCGGAACTAACTTAAATGGAAACTTAAACCAGGATGGTGTTATAAGGGGCAGATGGCGTTCGCCCGAAAATCCTGGTACAGGTAATATTCCTAAAGCCATTTCTGTTGCAAATACACTAACCGCTGTTCCTTCCGATTTTTTTATGCTGGATGGCTCCTATTTAAGGATAGCAAATATTACCCTGGGTTATACTTTTCCAAACATAAATAACAGTAAAATTAAAATAAGCAATGCCCGGCTTTACGTTAGCGGGCAGAACATCTTTACATTTTCAAAATATCCGGGATATGATCCTGAAATCGGGGCTGGCGGCGGTAACCCCCTATCTAATGGAGTAGATGCCGGAATATATCCTATGTCTAAACTATTTTCCGTTGGCTTAAATCTTACATTTTAATTATACTATTATGAGATCATATTTAAAATATTTAGCGTGCTTCCTGGTCATATCAGTTTCTTCATGCAAAAAATTTATAGATCTTCTTCCTGTTGATCAGGCTAATTCTGAAAACTCGTTTCAAAGCCCGGCAGATGCAAACCTTGCGGTAGCGGGAATTTATGATGTGCTGCATAGCAATGCGTATGCACAAGATATGGCTTTGCTTACCGAACTGATATCAGACAATGCAAGAATACAACCATCCAGGCAAGGAGGTTCAGGTGTAAGTGATAACCGGGAATTGGATTTTTTTCAACTCACTGACCAAAACGGTTTTATTCAAAACCGTTGGAGTGCACTATACAAAGGTATTGCCGCAGCAAATCAGCTATTAAATAAAATTGAACAGATACCATTTACAGATGCTCTTCTGAAAAACCAATATATTGGTGAAGCAAGATTTCTGCGGGCAGTGTTTTATTTTGACCTGGTGAGATTTTTTGGAGGAGTACCTTTATCTCTTACACAAATTACAAATACAGCCGATGCTTTTTCGTTTAAACGTTCAACTGAACAGGAAGTTTACCAGGCGATAATTTCTGATCTTTCTGAAGCTTCAAAAGCATTGCCTGTAAATTATCCAGCCTCAAATAGTGGAAGGGCAACGCAGGGTGCGGCTAAAGCATTACTTGCCAAAGTTTTTCTTACAAACAATAATGCCGACCTGGCTTTGCCATTACTTAGAGAGTTAACGAAAGCGCCCTATACATACAACATGATGCCCACTTATGCGGCATGCTTCGATACAGATAACAACGCAGAAAGTATTTTTGAAATTCAATATACGTCCATTGTTCCGGGAGAAGGAAATCCTTATCCTAATTTCTTTTTAACCAACGATAATACTGCAGGAAGAGATATATATGGCGCTTCGTACCTGGGTGTAACAGGTGCAGGTGTTTGTATACCTACCTTTGAGTTATTCAATTCTTATGAAGCAAATGACACCAGAAGACCCTATACATTATTAAAATATTTTTCGAAGCAGGAAGCCGTTGACCTTTACATAGTTTATAAATACAGGGGCATTCCAACCAGTGCATTTAATTCAGAAGATAATATTGTTCTATTGAGGTACGCAGATGTACTACTGATGCTTGCCGAAGCAATAAACGAGAGTGGAAAAGCGCCTGCTGCTGAAGCTTACGATGCTTTGGATGCGGTTAGAAAACGTGCCGGCTTGCCTGTTGTAACCAGGAATTTTAATTATGAATCTTTTAGGTTAGCATTATTAGATGAAAGAAGGTGGGAATTTGCATTTGAAAATCAAAGATGGTTCGACCTTAAAAGATTTAATAAAGCAATTGATATATTAACTGCAAAAGGTTATAGCATAAAGCCCTTTCACCTTCTTTATCCTGTACCTAGAAAAGAAGTTGAAATAAGCCAGGGAAATATTACCCAGAACCCGGGATATTAATTGAACATTCTGTACTAGCGTTTAAGCATTATAATAAACCCAATTCAATCAGCATGTTTAAATTAACAGTAATTAATCTCATTCTTACTTTTTTAATTATTGGCAGTACAGCTAAGGCGCAACATGAAAATCGAAAAGCTTTACCAAAAAATAAGAAACCTAATGTTGTTATTCTTTTAGCTGATGACCTTGGCTATCGTGATCTTAGCTCTTATGGAAGCAAAGAAGTTGAAACTCCTGTATTAGATCAATTAGCTGCTTCCGGTATGAAGTTCACAAATTTCTATGCTGCATCCGGCGTTTGTTCACCGTCAAGGGCGGCGTTGCTAACCGGAAGATTTTCTTTAAGGGCAGGAGTTTATAGCTGGCTTGACCCATCACAAAAAATGCATTTGCACAGAGATGAAATAAGCATTGCAGAAATACTAAAAGGTGCGGGTTACAAAACTGCTCACATTGGTAAATGGCATTTAGGCTACGATTTGGTAGCGGAGTCTGGTCCGGGACCAAACCCACACGACCAGGGTTTCGATTATTGGTTTGCCACAGCAAATAATGCCCTCCCAACACATTTAAATCCAAATAATTTTGTAAGAAATGGTAAAGCAATGGGAGAAATGACGGGTTACTCCAGCCAGATTGTAGCAAACGAGGCGATTAACTGGTTAGATAATAATGTAAAAAGTTCTGAACCATTTTATCTCAATTTATGGTTTCATGAACCTCATGAAAAAGTGGCTGCACCTGATGAATTTACTCAAAGGCATAAGCACACTTCAACCCCGGCATACTATGGAAGTATTGAAAACATGGATATGAATATAGGACGTGTTTTGAAAAAATTAGATGATATGAATTTATCAGAAAACACTATAGTTATTTTTATGTCTGACAATGGAAGTAAACAAGGTAAAGAAGGCAGCAATGGCGAATTGAAAGCAGCGAAAGGAACGCTTTGGGAAGGGGGAATACGTGTGCCTGGAATTATCAGATGGCCCGAAAAAGTGAAAGCAGGAACGATTGAGGAAACTCCTGCGGGATTAGTGGATATTTTACCAACCATTACTGAAATAACAGGCACTTCAATTCCTAAAGACAGAACCATTGACGGCACAAGCCTTACCCCTCTTTTTAATAACAAAAAGATAGCCCGAAAAAAACCTCTTTTTTGGTATTACAATCCATCCAGGCCGGTTTGTGTAATCAGGGAAGGCGATTGGAACCTTATAGCTGATCCCGTAATTGATATTCCAAAAGACAATGTTTTTAAAGAAGAATGGATAGGAATGATTAAAGAATCACCCTTAACCAACTTTAGGTTGTTTAACCTTAAGACTGACCTCTCTCAAAAAAACGATGTGTCTTCTCAGCACCCGAAACTGTTTGAAGCTTTGAAAAAAAAGATGATTGCACTTCATAAAGAAGTAGTGACGGAAGCAAGGGACTGGAGAACTTTTAGCTGGAAGTAATTCTTTTTGGTGGAAGCCTTAAAAGCAGGATATATGCAACCCTAAAAAGCTTATAAACTTACTCAGTTAGTTTGGCTGACGGAATGCTATTTGCTCCACTTTCGCAATGCTATACAGTAAGAACTATTTGATCTGCCCAATAAGTTCCTGATGTTCTTTTTTGCGATCTCTGACCGGATCTTTTTGCTTTTGCAACCATTCTCTTGTTTTCATTTGCAATAGCTTTTGATTATTGTTTTCAGCTTTTAAAACTGTTTTATTTAATGGATCTGTAACATAATTAAACAACAGGTTTTGAGGTGGCATTCCATTTGGAAGTTTTTCATAAGTTCCCGGCTTGACTTCTGTAAGGTGCAGCGAAAAATGCTTGTCATCTAACCCCCATACATAAACCGGGCAAACTGCATTATCCATATTTTTCTTTTGCGTTTCGTCATAATAAGAATACGAC
>MWYU01000679.1 GCA_002050375.1 Chitinophagales bacterium 62-2 | reverse complement strand
CTTCAACATACGCGTAGCCAGGAAATAAGTATTAGAAAAAGCGCCTGCAAGATTACCGAGCATTGTGGTAAAACCGGCAGTTAATCCCATCCCCGCTATAAACAATTTATTGGAAGGAAGGGCGAATGATTTACCCATTTCAAGCAACAGCATTATGGCAACAGTAAGAAAAATGATGAAAGCCATGATTTTTCTAAATATAGTTTCATTGAGGTCTTTGCCAACAAACACGCCAATCAGGATACCTGCAATCATCCATGGCAGCAGCTTCCAGAAATGGTTCCACTGTGCGTGGCGATGATAATATTTAACAGCCATTATATCTGCAATGCACAGTAAAGGCAATACAATTCCCGTGGATGCCTTACCTCCAAATACAATAGCCATAATGGTTACATTCATCATTTCAATACCTTTTATACCGGCCTTTGAAAGGCCGATAATAAAAGCGGACAATGCAATAAGACACCAATTAAGTACTGACTCATCAAATAATACATCCATAATTACAGTTTAAATTTACCCAAAGCTCTATTGCCAAAATACAAGATATGTTAGCTTTAAATATAATGGCAAGCATATTACTATGCATCTTAATTCAATTTTTTTGTACTTGATTATAGATTGATTGATGATACGGTTATTAAGATTCAATACTCATTTTGCATAATTCTGCTATGAAAGTTTGTATTACTTGTTAAGTCCTTTTAACAAAGCACTATAGTTTAAAAATTGCTGCCTTAAATAATAGCTATACCTTTAATTATTAATAATAAATTATCATGAAAGAAACAGGAACAGTTAAGTTTTTCAACGTATCAAAGGGTTTTGGGTTTATTACAAGTAGTAAAGGAAAGGATTATTTTATCCACACAACCGGTCTGAACGGCGGCACCTTAAACGATGGTGCAAAGGTTGAGTTTGAAACAAGGCAAGGACAGAAAGGTCTAGAGGCTTTTAATGTCTCTTTACTGAACTAAATATAAGTAGTATACCAACCACAAAGGGTGTCTTAAAAAAGGACACCCTTTTTTTATTACAAAATTTATTGAAAGATGCTTCTACTTCTTTTTATGTGACAACAAAATCTACAACATCACACCCCAGCAAAAAATACTTCTTGCTATATAAACAAAAACCCCTTCAACTTTAAAATTTCAAAGCTTCTTACAATTTCAACCGTCTCTTTATGCTACTTAATTAAGGTTGTTTTATTATTACCTTTGATGGCCTATAAAAGCAGAAATGAAATATTTATTGCTATTGACTGTCATATCGTTTTTGTTTTCGTGCAAGAACAAAGATGAGGAATATCATAAACCCGAAAGTGCCTTAGATGCGGGGCGTGAATTCATAGACCACTCGCTGAAGGGGAGATTTAACACTGCAAAAAGGTATATGTTACAGGACGATGATAACGTGTACTGGCTCGATAAAATTAGTTCGGATTATAATAAAGTAAGTGAACAGGAAAAAGCAGGTTACAGCAAAGCATCAATTAATATTAAAGAAGTTACAGATGTTGTAGCTGACAGTGTAACGATTATCAGTTACAGCAATTCATATAGAAACCGGCCAGCAAAAATAAAAGTTGTAAAATATAAGGGTGATTGGGTGGTAGATTTTAAATATACCTTTTCGGGCAACTTATAAATCTGTCCATACTACATCCCGGTTTCTCTCCATTAAGTTTATCAAGAATAAAAAAGTAAAAATCAAAAAAGAAAAATGCAAACAGTATTACATCCCTGGCATGGAGTTGCAACAGGAGAACAAGCTCCCCGTATAGTAAATGCAGTAATTGAAATTCCACAGGGTTCGAGAGCGAAATATGAGATTGATAAACCAAGTGGTCTCTTAAGGCTCGACAGGGTAATATATTCCTCCTTTTATTATCCTACCAATTATGGTTTCATCCCTCAAACCTACGGTGATGATAAAGACCCTTTAGACATCCTTGTTATTTCAAGTTTATCTATTCAGCCTTTATGCCTTGTAACTGCAAAAGTTATTGGCGTTATGCAGATGATTGACCAGGGTGATGCAGATGATAAAATTATTGCGGTAGCAGCTCACGATCCTTCAATCAATTATATAAATAATATTGAGGAGTTGCCAAAGCATTTTTTTGAAGAGCTTCGTCACTTTTTCCAGGAATATAAAAGATTAGAAAACAAAGCGGTGGTGGTAGAAGAATTTCAGGACAAAGCAACAGCGATTGGAATTATTCAGGATGCAATAGCATCCTATAAAGATCACTTTATAAAAGAACTGGCCAAAGTATAATATCCAGATCCTAAATATAAAATTCATGTCTGCTCAAACAATACTGCTTTTGATTTTTGTTGGCCTTGCAGCCGGAATGCTTAGCGGTCTTGTAGGAGTAGGCGGGGGAATAATCATAGTTCCGGCTCTTGTATTATTGTTAGGCTTTACGCAAAAAGAAGCCCAGGGAACGAGCCTTGGTATTTTGTTATTGCCAATAGGTATTTTAGCCGTTATGCAGTATTATAAAGAAGGATATGTAAACGTTCATTATGTTCTTACTATTGCCATTGCTTTTTTAGTCGGAAGCTATTTCGGAAGTAAGCTTGCCATTTCTTTAAGTGATGAAAAAGTGAAAAAGATTTTCGCCATCTCCCTAATGCTTATTGCCATAAAAATGCTGTTTTTTGACCGGCATAGAAAAGATCCCGCGGAAGAAAAAGCAACTGTTGAAATAACAAAACAAAACGCCAAACCCGCTGAAGGAGGGTAAAGATTTTTTATTTAATCACCCTTTTTATTACTCTAAGATTATGCGTTCGTTTGCCAAGATCATTATTGATTATTCCAAGATTATCAATTGTATCGATGCGCACCTTTCCAGATGAATGAATCATGGTATTTGAATCAAGCAAAATACCAACGTGAGTAATTTTTCCGGCTTCATTATCAAAAAAGGCAAGGTCGCCACATTTAACTTCCTCCAAAAAACCAACAGCCTCTCCCTGCGCTGCCTGCTGGTATGCATCTCTTAAAAGATGGACAGCGACGCATTTAAAAACAAGCTGGCAAAAGCCACTGCAATCAACGCCAAACACACTTCTTCCTCCCCATAAATACGGAGTGTTTAAAAAATTAAAGGCAAACTTCTTTATGCTTGCTTCAATTGATGAGTTATCTGTTGTATCAATAGAGTTGCCCCTATAACTAACCTCGTATTTACCAAAAGTTGCTTTGCCATCTTTTAATAATGCCAGCGAACTACCAAAAGGGATCTGCATTGATTGGTTATTTATTGATATGTTGTTTATCCAATCGGCAGCCAGTAAAGTGGTTTGTGTTTGTTGTTCCGCTTCATCTAATTCTGCTAACTGTGTTAGCTGACACCAGCCTGTGTAATTATCATATACAACTCTAATGCGTAGAAAATCTTTGGTGCTTTCCAATAATTCACAAACCTCTCCAAACAATAATTGGCTTGTTTGTTCGCTCTTGTGTGAAGCTTCTGCACGCACAGGTGAAACGGGAACTATGCAAACTAAAAAAGGCATTTTAATATATTAATTTCTTATGGATTTTAATGATTGAGGCATCCTACTAAAAATTCAATTACATTCAAACGTGGCAAAAGAGTCATACGCACATATCGAAGATAACCAACTGCTGGATAAGTTCTATAACGAAGGAAATAACTATTGGTTGGGAATACTTTTGCAGCGCTATACTTTGCTTCTGTTTGGTGTATGTATGAAGTATTTAAAAAATGAAGAAGATGCAAAAGACAGTGTGCAGCAGATATTTTTGAAAGTGATTAGTGAGGTTCAAAAATATAAAGTAGGTTATTTTAAAAGCTGGTTATATATGATCGCCCGAAATCATTGCCTTATGAAGATAAGAGACCGCCAGGGAAAAATACCGGTTGAGCTTACCGATAAATTGCATACTGCGGATGAAGTGAATAACAAACAGGAGTTGATTGAAAAAGACACAACACTTGCATTGATTGAAGAAGGCCTGCAGGAGTTAAATGAAGAGCAAAGGCTTTGCCTGACTTTGTTTTATCTTGAGAAAAAGAGCTATCACGAGATTGCCGATATTACCGGGTATTCTCTTTTACAAGTAAAGAGTTTTATACAAAATGGAAAGCGAAATTTAAAACTTAGTGTTGAAAAAAAATTAAAAAAATCGAATGGCTGATTTAAGAGACATATTACAAGATAACGAAGAGCACTTGAATGAAGATGAACTGATGAGCTACCTCCAGGGCAGCTTATCAGAAGATGATAAACATGCTTTTGAAAAAAAAATTGAAACTTCAGGCTTCGTTAATGATGCGATTGATGGTTTAAAGACCATCAGGAACAAACAAGAAATTAACGATTATGTGCACCAACTTAATAAGAACCTTGAGAAGCAGTTAGCCTTAAAAAAACAACACAAAGAGAAAAGATCTATTAAATACATGCCGTGGGTTATATTAACTGTGCTTGTAATTTTAGTTATTTGCGTAATTGCTTATGTTGTCATTCATTTTTATAAAAACTCCTGAGCACCGATAAAATACAAAAAGTTAGTTACAGGTTCTTTAAGTGATATTTTACCTTTATATCCAACGTCTGACTTTCTTCCTGTAATCAATGTAAGCAGGCCCAAATGATCTTTCCAAATATCTTTCTTCTTTTATAATGATCAGCTTATTAACTAATATAATTAATATAGGCACGAGGATAAATGTCCACCAATTGCCAAATAAAAAAGCCAATCCAATATAAATAAGCAACAACCCTAAATACATTGGATTGCGTGAAAAGGAATAAATACCTGAAGTTTCAAGAGAGGTAGCAGGTTTGGTAGGAATTAAAGTATTCTTTGTTTGAAAAAATTTAATCAAGGCGGGAAGCATAAAAGCAAAACCTGCAATAAGGAATACCAACGAGGCTATCGAAGTCCGTGTTAATTCAAAAAACGAATTTATATCTATCAGCTTTTCCAGTAATAAAGAAAAGAGAAATATAACAACATACAAAAATGGGGGTGGAAAATAAACGCCCGGATGATCTTTTTTTGTTTCCATAAGGAGGTTATTGAAAGTTAAGTTGATACTGGGTTTACTTTTAAATTTTTGAAGTCCTAAATTCTGGAATGTATTTCACGACATCTTACTCTGCCTATCTCCGTAATAGTTAAAGCCAAGAACTTTTGCATGGCTTCGGCTACAATGTTAAGTAATAATTGTTTTTTAAATTGTAGTAAATGATATAAAAATTTTAAAGCTTACCTCAACGTACTGCTTGCATTTGTCAAAGCCATTCTCTATTTTGTTGAAATTAAAAAATCACTTACCTGCTCTTTGGCTTTAGCTAAAACTTAAAAAACAATTTATATGGAAACAATACCTGCTTACGAAATCGCTACTGCAACCGACAGCAAAATTGTTCAGACTGCTGTACCTGTCATTAAAAAAGACAGGTTTGTTATTCTTGACTGCATTAGGGGAATCGCTCTGTTAGGCATTTTGATAATGAATATTATGAGCCAAAGCCAGCCTCATTTCTTTTACGATAGCATGAATTTAAATCAGCCGCTTACAGGTCCTAATTTTTATGCGTGGGCAATAATGCGTTTCTTTTTCGAAGGTACAATGAGAGGTCTTTTTTCAATACTATTTGGTGCCGGGGCCATCTTGTTGCTTATGAAACTAGAAAAACAAAAGGAGGGTTTAGAGCCGGCCGATATTTATTATAGAAGAATATTATGGTTACTGGTGTTTGGATTAATAAATGCTTTCGTGCTGCTTTGGCCCGGCGACATTTTGTACCCTTATGCCATTGCAGGGCTTCTGCTGTTTCCATTTCGCAACTGGTCATACCAGAAGTTGTTATGCGGGGCTTTGTTTTTTTTAGCCATTGCTACTTACAAAGAAAACAGCTCGTTAAGAGAGGATAAAAAAACAATAACAAAAGGCAGAATCGCCGAAAGTTTGGACAGTCAAAAGAAGACACTAACCGGGGAACAGAAAGAAGATCTTGGGAAATGGAAAGCTTTTAAAGAACGTTCTACCGCCGAAGGGATGATGAAAGAGGCAGATAAAGAACTGCAAAAGGTACAGGGCAAAAGTTACCTGGATATTTTCAGGTACTACCGGGATATTATTATGAGGAGACAGAGCTTTGGAGTATATAATTTTAGTTTCTGGGATACTATGATATTTTTCTTTATAGGGATGGCACTATTTAAAACAGGTTTTATAATGGGCAAGAGTAACAAGCATTTATATGTTGCTATTGCTGTTGTAGGTATTGGGGTGGGTTTAACAATGAATTATTTCGTTCTGCAGGATGACTATTACAACAGGTTCGATTACCTGAAAATTGTAGAAAAATTATATTTTAATCACTATGAAATACGCCGTGTATTTCAAACATTAGGTTATTTAAGCCTGCTTATATTGATGTATAAATTTATTCCTTTTAAAAAGGTGATGAATATTTTCGCGCCAGTCGGTCAAATGGCTTTTACAAATTACCTGATGCAATCTATTATTACATCCGTTATTTTTTACGGGTTCGCATATTATGGAAAATTACAGCGTTACGAAATTTACTACATAGTAGCAGCGATCTGGGTATTTCAGCTTGTATTTAGTGCTGTCTGGCTTCGTTATTTTTCTTTTGGACCTTTCGAATGGATATGGCGCAGCTTAACTTACCAGCGTTTTCAGCCCTTCCGTAAGCCACGACAAGAAAAAATATTTGCAGAATATTCTTTAACCTGAGATATTTCTTAGGTCATCACTATAACTATTCGCCTATCTTCTATATTTAATACAGTGGTTTCCGAGTTAAGTTGTTAACCTTAAATGATAGCTTATTAACTTCACTCAACAATCATCACAACATATATCACCTACGGCTACCAATGGCGAAGTACGATAGATTCTATAACGACCTAAACCTTCAATCAATGGGTTAGGGCCTTCATTTACAGCAGCATTTGCTGCACCCGCATTTTCACCTGCTGTTTGTAAAATCCCTGGTGTTGCATCTGTAGGTAGTCTCCAAAGGTTGTTGAGCGGAAACATTTCAACACAGACTACACTTAAATTTGTGGTAACTGGTAAGCCTATCGAGCGAAGTTTTTCACTTACTGTCTCCTGCTGAAAAGTGGCCGAACCATAACGTGTACCTTCATCTACTGCCCCCTTTTTATCGGTCACAGTTATGTAGTGAAGCTGTTTAGAATCTAAGAGAATGTTTCGGTTAGTAATACCGTCAGCTTGTTTTACCTGTCCATATAAAAGGTACCACAATGTTGTTTGCGGAGGTTTTGCAGCAACATTTTTCCCATTTAAAACAGCATTGGCAAAAGGCGCTGTAACTACTATCTCATTAAATAATTTCAGCAATTCGTTACGGTATTTTCTTCTGAAAACATTACAGGACAGGGCAGGAGCAGGATGTTGAATACCATTTACTTTAAGTGGCCTTCCATACCGCGCCTGTGCTGTTGACCATAATGTTTTTGTATGCCCAACCCTTATTTCATAAGTAAAAAATCCGAACAGTTCATCACTCGAGGCATGTAAACCCGCAGGTAAAGGCACCATAAAATATTTTGACGGTGCAGCTTCATTCGGGATCATTGTCTGCATGGCAGCAAGGCCTGCAAAATCATTATCCATCCCGGCTATAATAGTCCGGATTTTTTCTTCATTTATATTTAGGGGCGGCTCTTCAGGAACATTAAACTCTATTGCTTTATCTACCAGGCAAAGCATTGGGTCCGGGGCGTTTGCCAATACTCTTACAAAAAAGGAGTCGTTACTATCAAGTGCCGGCTCTTCCATTTCAAGCCATAAAAACCTTTGCCTTAATTGTGTGGTTGAATATTTTTCATCAGGTACATAATCCGATAAAGCGATACCCGCAGATACAAGCTTAGGAACCTGGTGCGGAGCTATAGTAACGGGTAAATGTAATGGCTGCGGAAATACTCCTGTATTAATCGGGCCAAAGTCTTTTTTAAATTTAGGGAAGATGCGATACCTGAGATTTATTTCCTTTGGAAATTTATCATTGCTTTTTTTGGGATCGAAAGCATCTAAAAATAGTAAACGCGAGCCGGTACGTTCAGCTTCAATTAAAGAATTAAGACTGGCAGTTCGCGTAACATTGATGATGCCGGCTAATTCTTCAGTATGATAATTATCATCATTAAAATTTTTCCAGCTTCTTAAAATGTGGATGCTTTCAACCTCGCGCCCATCCCATCCCCAATCGCGGTTCATGTTATTATCAACAGCAACTATCCAATGATTAAATAATTCTGCAAGCGATGAGAAAGTAACCGAAGTAGAATCGGGAGCAAGCGAATGTCGCATCAATTTGGAGCAACCAAACTGAACCCGCTGTCCTTTGTAACCTTCAAGCGTTAGATTGTTTGCTGATAGGTTTAATGCATCTGCCAAACGGGATACTTCAACCGGAGTACTGCTTTTTACAACTTGCTTTTCTTTAGCAGGAACAGCAGCTACAGTATGACCATTAGTTTCAGGTTGAAGATAAATAGCTTTTAAACCTTCATCAATAGCTGAAAGCAGGTTTGTCTCATGCTCCGAGTCGGTGAAGGATGAGAGAACAACCGTTTTGCCTTGAGCTATACTTTTACTTGCGTAAACATCATCGGCATTCGTTATTAATGGAATAAAAGTTAGTCGAAGGTGGCGTGCATTTGGCAGTACAAGTTCATCTATAGGATCACCGGGATCAGCGAAGGGTATATCAAAATCTAATTGTTGAAAGTCTTGATAAGTAATTCTTAAAGTGAAAGTTTCATCAAAGTCGCCGTCAAACGAAAACTTCTTTTCATACAATTTTATATATGATTCCCTGCCTGTTTCAGATCGTGCATTATCCATTTGCAGCGTCTGCACTTCTACCTTTACCATAAATTCATTTACGTCAGGGTCTGGCAATCCAATCTCTATTGGCTTTTTATCAGCGGGATTATCTGGCAGTGAACTAAGAATAGCTTTAAGCTTTGCAACAGGATCGGCATACTGCCCGGTAAACACTACAGAAGGGTACTGAAGAATAGGCCTTTTAATCAACAATCGCGGTACATCTTTATCTACAATATTTTGAAGTACGCTTGCATCGGGCATTGGGTTAGCAGCAGTAATTATGGGATGCTCATCAACTGTTTTTTGTACATTAGTTATGTTTAGGGGTGCCGCCCCAACATGTCTTTTAAAATGCACTGTGTCCACAGGTCTTTGCCCTTCATGAATAAAAGGTGCATCCCTTTTTGGTCCGCCCCCGGTAATGTCCATAAAACGAATTCTGAAATCATAATCGTTGCCATAGATTAAAGGCAATACGTCTGAAGGATTTTGAACAAAAGGATGAAACGTTTTCTTAGGAACGGTGTTGATGGTATTGGCAGGCAGATCAGGCCTTGAAGGCTTAACATCATCAGCAGTAAGCTTGTTGATCTCCTCAATATCTTTATCAGCTATCGAAAGTGCTTTTCCCATCCAGTTGGTAAAATACATGGGTAACCAAAAGCCATCCGTCTCTGAGTTGCCATGAGCTGCAGGATGAATTTCTACGCCAGGTTCTAATGGCGTTTCTTCACCTGCGATCTTCACCTCACCTTCCTTGATGGTAATGCCATTTTGTGCAACAATGCTGTTTTGTGAAAGCCACTTAGTATCTCCCTTTTTTCTTGCATCAATCCTATATCCAAAAACTCCAAGCGGCGCATCTACTTCAAGCTCTGTGGTTTCTTCCTTCTTACGCATTTGCCGGTTATGCCATATCAGCATCTGTTCATCATCCCAGCCGAGTTGTATGCCTACATCTTTAACGGGCGGATTGGAAGAGTCTTTTTCTTTTATCAGGTAGTGATTTACCGGTTGGTTAGCATGAACAATTTTTGCGAAGCCATCATCATATACAATTGCTTCGCGCATAATTTCATCATAACCTGCATGGGTTGCCGCAATTGGCAAAACAGGAAACTGAACAGGAGAAAACAAAGCGCGGCTTGCTAATTTTTTTAACGGCGGTATTCTTGCAGCATACTTAGATACAAGGTCTTTGTTCAATGTTTCATAAGCGCTGCCGGCACCAAAGTCAGTAAAAAGCCAGCCACCTTCATCAAACACTTTATCAGGTAGCGTAAGTGTTGCTTTATAAATTAGCCCGGCTTTTTCTGCAAGTATAGGATTGCGAAGAACCATTGCTACAACCTTTCCCCACGAAATAGTATCACGCTTTGTGTTCTTATCAGTAGGCTTACGATTATTTTGAACTGCACAATCATATTCATCGCCGGTTGTTGCAAACCTTGTTCGTGCTGTAGTAAAATTGAAAGCGGTTGTATAGGTTTCGGGTAAATGTTTTCTTATTGAACAGTCTTTATATTTATCAAGTGATGCCTGTGCCTTTTGGCTGGTATGCGCAGTTTCAGCCTCATCAATCGTTAGCCCGTCGGAGGCTTTGATTTGTTTTCTTAACGCCTCCCAGATATTTGTTGTATCAACAGATGGATTGGTTAAGGCAGCAGAAAGATTATCGGTAACATTAGTGATAACAGGCAGGCCTTCAAGGTTGTTAATTACAAGTGCTTTGAAGTTTAAAATAGCTTCGGCAAAGGGCGGATGGCCGGGTTCAAAAGGAAGTAAAGGATTAAAATTCCGGGGAATGATGAGGATATTAAATTCAATCTTTCCTGCCTGAAACATCTGCGGAAAAGTAAGTAAACTGAGTTTTTGAGTTGACATATTTCCTGTTTAGAAATGATGGTTAAGAATTGTTATGGCTACAATCAAAGTAATTATCAGGGGCTTTTTGCCTGCACTTTTGGTAGTTGGATATTTTCCATTTATCGATTATGATTATGCAATTTGCCTTGTCTCTTCCCATGTTTCTGTAAAGCTTATATCTATTATTAGGAATATGCTTATATCGAGTGCGAAGGTGCAAACTGCAATGCAATCAGTAGGGCCGCCCCCTAATTGTTTATGTATTTTTCCGGCTGCTTCTATCTGTATAGTTACGGTTACAATGCCACCGAATATTTCAGCGCGTCCTCTAAAATACATGAAGGCGCCTATGGTAAGGTCTTTTGTTGTAAGCTTCATGTCTACACCTACCAGGTACATCACAGCTACACTACCTATTACAGGTAAACCTACCGCCAGCTCTACCCCAAAGCCAAATTTGAAATAAAGAACGGGACCACTTTTAATATCGGCAGCTAATCCTACATCTGCCTTTCCTACGGCGTATATAGTTGCGGCTCCCAACGAAAAACACATCACCCTTAACGTTGCTCCCAATTCAAGATAAGCACCTGCCGAGGGCATCAGCTCATCTATGGCGTTAGGTATTTTAATGGGTTGATTGAAGTAGCAGCCAATTCTGAAATAGGCATCTAATTTAAGCGGGGTAGTAGGCGAATTGTAGTTGATTGAGTCGAAGGGAAATTTTACCAGCGGAATTTCTTTTTCAGCTTTAAATTTATATTCCCATGCATCGGCCTGATTGCTCATCGCTATTTTCAAACCTTTCTTTACTGCATCTACGGGGTTGGTGGGATCAAGATTAGCTAAGAATTCAAGTATGTCATAAATAGGTTGCAGTTCTTTACAGAGCTTTAATTGCGGCGCATTCCCTGATTCAAACCCCGGGCTTATCGAGCTTTTGGTTTTAAAATCACCGGTAATAGTAAGCAGTTCTTTAAAAGGCCCCATATCAACAACAATACTCATATTGCTTACTTCATTTTTCCATTTTTCGTTGACGTCGGCAGTGTTTGAATTGGTTACATAATCAACTACTGAAGGCGATCCCGGCTTGCTCTCATATTTTATATACATGTGAAGTGCATCCTTATCTTTCCCTATAATATCAAAGAGTAATTTGCCCGGCGGAACAGTAAAATCTTTAATCGTTTTTGCAAGACCTTTCGGAATAATATCCGTTATGGCATCAGCAACGTTTTCAATTTGTAAGGCATTATTTGTATTAGGAAAAGGTCCTTTGCTGTTGAGCAGCCTGTAAGAATCTGCAAGCAACGGCGCTTCTGTTTTTAATTCTTTCGGTTTGTTTTTGTCGTATTTAGGATCAGTAAATAAAACCTTTTGCGTACTTGTATTTTGAACATATCCGTACCTTTTTGCGAAGGATGAAACATCATTTAAAAGTGCATCCGGAAACGCTACTTTCGAAACGCCATCATGGGGAACAATAAACTGGGCATTTGCCCTGTTCCTTTCACCTTTCCGTATTACAGGCACACTTAACTTATTGGTCACAGGTATTACATCACCGGTTTTTTTATCTACTTCAACAACACTCCAGCTACCTTCAGCAGGCAGTTGAACAGAGCCTTTTGCAGCGACAACAAAAATTAAGTTGCCCTGGTTGTTGGATTGATAAGAAGCTGAAACATCAACCCTGTTCACCTTAATCGTCTGTTCAGATCCGCCAAGCTTCATCGTACAATCAACGGTACCACCAATGGAGTTTTGCTGGCGATATAAAAGTTCTTTTAAAACCCTTGCCGGTACAGGCACGCCTTGCGGAGCTATCTGCAGGTAACCTTTATAACTTTTACCTGCAACAAACCCATTAACGGCCCCGTTACTTATA
>MWYU01000658.1 GCA_002050375.1 Chitinophagales bacterium 62-2 | reverse complement strand
TCCATCCCTCCATGTCCACCTACCTGCTTTGCTAATTCACCTTCCTTTTTAACAATGGCAGGCCGGTATTTTTCTTCCATAGATTTTAGTTCCTCGTCGGTCAGCCACTTATCGTGGCTTGTGGCAAGAGAACCTAACTGGTTTAGCTATCGTCTCCCCTGGTTTATAGGCAGGGAGGAGAAACTGCCCGTGGACCAGAATTCATTGATGTCGCTGATAGCTCCAAGGGGATTAATGCTTTACTCTGCGATAACAGAAGATGAGGGGAATCCGTGGGGTATTGAACAGTCTTACCAGTCTGTGAAAAAAGCCTATCGGTTTTTAAAGGCGGATAAAAATGTTGCTATACTATTGCGACCCGGGCGACATCAACATGCTGCAAGAGATGCAGAAAGTTTCGTTGATTTTTTTGATTTTATTTTCGGCCGTTCAAAAATTCCTCCGGAGAATAAGCTGTATTATGATTATTCATTTGATCGTTGGAAGCAATTAAGCGGCGAGCATATTGATCCGCTAAAGTATCCCGTGACCAGTAAAACAGCATCGGGTCGTTTATCCGGTGGAGAGGGCCTTGCCCGGCAGCAGGATAGCACCAGGCAGAAAATTAAATGGTTGTTGGGAGAGGAGCCGCCAGGCGTAAAAGAAAAGACGCCGCTGTCTCCGCTGCTAACAAAAAACCGCAGTTACCCTAACGATTACCTTGAAGAAGTAATTGGCGAACCTGCACTTCCCAACACCATTAAGAAAATGAGCATCGGGCCTTATTTTCCCCTTGGTGATGATCTGTGGGGCAATCTTTACATCCCTGCCGCTAATGTTGTTAATGATTCCGTAGGGGGAAAACTGCCTTTGGTCATCTACTTACACGAATACTCCTATGCTACAGGCTATCATAAAAAAAGTATCCCGGTCATTCGTAAGATTGTTGAACAGGGTTTTGCTGTACTTGCCTTAGATATGATTGGTTTTGGAACGAGGATAGAAGAAGTGCAGCATTTTTACGACCGTTATCCTAAATGGTCGTTGATGGGGAAGATGGTAGCAGATACCAGGAGCGTTATCAATGACGCCTGCATCAGGATGCCTTTTATTGACTCCGGCAGGATATACTTAGCTGGTTACTCGTTGGGCGGAACTGTGGCTTTGTTGACTGCTGCGCTGGATAACAGGGTAAAGGGAACTGCTGTGGTAAGTGCCTTCAGTTCTCTAAGAAATGACAATCTAACTACAGAAGGAGTGAGGCATTATTCCCACTTGCATGGTCTTTTACCAAGGCTCGGTTTCTTTGTTGGCAATGAAGCCCGTATTCCCATAGATTTTGATGATATTCTGGGTGCCATAGCACCGCGGCAAGTATTAGTGATCGCTCCCAAAAATGATTTTGATCATAGCATCTCAAGTGTGCAGCAAATAGTATCGGCAGGGTCAACAATATACAAGGAGGGAAAACATGGAGAGAACATAACATTTGAACAACCTGCCACGTATAATTATTTCTCTGATAGCCTGCAGCAAAAGGTGGCTTCTTGGCTTCTGCAAAAGAAGAATGCCGCATTTTGAATAAGCTATCAAAAGAAACAAATCGATTCTATCTCTTTCAGTATAATTTTGAAAGACGTTCAACAAATAAAATTTTTTAACGCAGTTTATGAAAAAATTTATAATAGCATTCTCTTTAATAGTGGCAGTAATCCAACTGCCCGCGCAGGATCATAATCAGGCGAACTATGACGAATCAAAAGTTCCAAGTTATACCTTGCCCGATGTTCTTAAAACCTCATCAAACACAGAGGTAAAAGATAAGGCGACCTGGGAAAAAGTAAGAAGGCCTGAGATAATAAAGCTTTTTGAGGATAACATCTACGGGCAAATGCCTAAATCATACAGCAGCATTAAGTATTCGGTTACAAACGAAAATGATACTGCTATGAACGGTAAAGCAAAATTGAAAGAGGTGCTTATTGAAGTAATGAATAATAATAAGCCGGTAAAAATAAATCTTGTTCTTTTTGTTCCCAATAATGTAAAGAAACCTGTTCCTGCTTTTTTATTAATCAATAACCGTGGTAAAGAAAATACTGATCCTACGCGGGTTGCTAAAAGCGAATTCTGGCCGGCAGAAATGTTGATTGATAGTGGTTATGCCATAGCTGCAATCCATGTTGCTGATATGGCGCCGGATGATAAAGTGAAGTATGTAAATGGGGTATTACAACTTTATCCTGAACAGCTTACCGCGGATAATGGTATGAAGGCAATCGGAGCGTGGGCATGGGGTGCAAGCCGGATAATGGATTACTTCGAAAAAGATAAAGATATAGATGCAAGAAAAGTAGCCATTGTTGGACATTCGCGCGGAGGAAAAGCCTCATTATGGGCTGCTGCGCAGGATCAGCGGTTTGCCATTTGTGTTTCCAATTGTTCAGGTAATACAGGCGCTGCATTGGCACGCAGGCAATTTGGCGAAAGGATTAACAGGATCAATGCTTCTTTCCCTCACTGGTTTAATAACAATTATAAAAAGTTCAATAATAATGAGAATTTATTACCGGTAGATCAGCACATGCTGATTGCCTTAGTTGCCCCGCGGCCTGTTTATGCAACCAATGCTTCAAAAGACCTTTGGGCCGATCCTAAAGGAACTTTCCTGTCTTTAAAAAATGCTGAAAAAGTGTATGCGTTATATGGGCTTAAGTCTGGTCTTCCTTCAAATCCGCCGGGAATAAATGAGCCAATTACACAATCACCCTTAGCTTATCATAACAGGGAAGGAGAACATAATCTTACCGCGTATGATTGGAGTAATTTCATAAAGTTTGCGGATTATCATTATAAGAGAACTAAATAAAATAAGAGGACATGCTCGTCTTAAAGGCGGTGCTATTTTCCAGGGGTTTTCGATTAACAGTACAAATCATGAAGGATACAGCACCGGCATCAAATGATTTTATAATTACCCTCGCCCCGCCCGTGCCGCTAATGGTTAATTAAAAGTATTACGGGCTATAAAGTAATTACAATGAAACAATTTCTTATTCTATTAATGCTTCCTGTTGTAGCTTGTTCGCAACCATTCAGTAGTAAGGAAATTTCACGATTTAAACAACAGGCGCAGAACGTTATGATCGTACGCGATACCTGGGGCGTACCCCACATTTATGGCAAAACCGATGCTGACGCGGTATTTGGATTGATGTACGCACAATGCGAGGATGACTATAAACGGGTGGAAAATAATTACCTCGAAATGTTTGGAAGAACTGCAGAAGTTCAGGGAGAGAAATATTTGTATGACGATCTTGTGATGAAGCTGATTTATGATTCTGTTGCAGCAAAAAATGATTATAAAAAGAGCCCTTTATGGTTTCAAAAGCTAATGAATGCATTTGCTGACGGAATTAATTATTACGTAGCGACACATCCCTCCCTGAAGCCGGGATTAATAAAACGATATGAGCCATGGTTCGCACTTATGCGTACCGACGGAAGCATCAGCGCAACGCAAACAGGAGGGTTGGATGTTAGCGATTTGAAGAGCGTCTATGCTATAAGTGCTTCAACAGCTATGCTTCATAGTAATGAAGCTTTAGAGAGTCAGTTAACCGGATCAAATGGCTTTGCGGTCGCACCTTCCAAAACACTTTCAGGAAATGCTATCCTCTATATTAATCCGCATGTAACTTTTTACTTCAGACCCGAAGTACACATGGTAAGTGAAGAGGGATTGAATGCTTATGGTGCGGTAACATGGGGCCAGTTTTTTGTTTACCAGGGCTTCAACGAGCATTGTGGGTGGATGCACACTTCGAGTGATGCTGATGTAGCAGACCTATATGAAGAAACGATCGTTCAAAAAAATAATAAGTTCTTTTACCGCTATGATAATAACCTGCGTCCCGTCGTGAGCAAAAAGGTTTCTTTAGCTTATAATAAAGATGGTAGAATGGAACGCGTGCCCTTAACCACTTACTCCACCCATCACGGCCCCGTCGTGGGAAGCAGGAATGGTAAATGGCTTAGCCTGAAAGAAAACAACCGTTCCTTAAACGCCTTGATGCAATCATGGATGCGGCTTAAGGCCAAAGGCTTTGACGATTTTGAAAAGACAATGCAGGTGCGTTCAAACAACTCAAACAACACGGTTTTTGCCGATGATAAAGGAAACATTGCTTACTGGCACGGTAACTTCATGCCTGCCCGTAATCCCAAATTTAACTGGCAGCTACCTGTTGAGGGCAGCACCTCAAAGACTGAATGGAAAGGCATTCATGCCTTAAATGAAATTGTTCATGTTTATAATCCTGCTACCGGGTGGATACAAAACTGTAATTCTACGCCATATACTGTTTCCGGATCTGCAAGTCCTAAGCAAAGTGATTTCCCGGAATACATGGCGCCCGATGCCGAAAACTTTCGTGCAATAAATGCGGTGAAGCTGCTAAGTAATGAAAACAAATTTACCATTGACAAGATGATCGCTGTGGGTTACGACCACTACCTGACCGCTTTTGAAGTGTTGCTGCCGCCATTGATTCATGCATACGATTCTCTTTCAGCGGCGGATGCTTTAAAGTCTTCGTTAAAAGAACCGGTTGAACTGCTGCGTGGGTGGGACAGACGCAGCTCCACATCATCTGTTGCTACTACACTAGCTGTTGAATGGGGTTATAAAATGCTGGCCAAATCCGATGGTTCAAGAAATATGGATGATATGAGTAAAATGGCAGAAATAATTGCAGGTAAAGACCGCTTGATGCTGCTGGCTGAAGTTGTCGCTGAACTAAAAGAAAATTTTGGCACATGGAAAGTAACGTGGGGAGAAATAAACAGGTTTCAAAGAAGAACAGGTAATATTAATGAAGTATATAATGATGATCAGCCAAGTATACCATCGGGTCTTGCATCTTCAACGTGGGGATCTTTGCCTGCCTTTGAAGGAAGAAGGTTTGCAGGCAGTAAAAAAAGATATGGCACCGGTGGAAACAGTTTTGTTGCCGCAGTCGAATTTGGAAAGACAGTAAAAGCGAAATCAATTTTAGCGGGTGGAGAAAGCAGTGATCCTTCATCCAAACACTTTTTCGACCAGGCGGTTCCTTACGTTGAAGGAAAGTTCAAAGAGGTATGGTTTTATAAAGATGAAGTGATGAAACACGTGGAGAGAAAATATCATCCTGGTGATTAAGAGTTGGTCAAAACTATCTGCTTTCCTGCTTCAATTGGGGAGTGCAATCCTATTAAATACAGAGGCACCAGAACTATAATTTATAGGAAAGCAACAAGCTTATTTTCTTGTTTTCGAGGCTATTATAAGAGAAGTAAATAGAAAAAGAAATAATTGAACTTTCTAAAGGATGTATTTTTAGTATAGATCGAAATTAGCAGTACTCTATAGGTATAGATAATTTTAAAACCCCGCAACAGAATCATCTCCCCGTTTGTCGGCTGCTGTTTCCATTTTACCGTCGGTGATTTTAATCACTTCCATTCTTCCTATAGAAGACCGTTCGGTTATTTTGTAGCCCATTGTTTCAAGTTCCTTTCGTACATCTTGTGGAAAATCTTTTTCAACCTGTATTTCATCAGGCAGCCATTGGTGGTGGAATTTTGGTTTGTTGATAGCGTCCGAGGCGTTCATTCCATAATCAATTACATTAATGATGGTTTGATAAACGGAAGTGGGAATGGTTGTTCCGCCGGGAGTTCCTACCACCATAAAAGGCTTGTTTCCCTTAATTACAAGCGAGGGTGTCATAGAACTTAGCATGCGTTTGCCAGGAAGAATAGAATTTGCCTCTCCGCCTACCGCTCCATACATATTTGGTACACCGGGCTTAACACTAAAATCGTCCATTTCGTTATTAAGTAAAAAGCCTGCACCACCTACAACAGTTTTGCTTCCGTATTGACCGTTTAATGTTGTGGTTACCGATACCATATTTCCCCATTGATCCATTATACTAATATGAGTTGTTTCTTCACTTTCAATAATGCCGGCTTTCACATCAACACTTTTACCCGCTATTGTGCTGTCGTAATCGCTCATTCTTTTAGTAATGTATGCATCACTTATTATTGTTTGCAGCGGCACTTTATAAAAGTCAGGATCGCCTAAATGTTCTGCACGGTCTGCATATGCTCTCCTTTCGGCTTCTGTCATTAACTGTACACTTTTTGTCGTTTCAAATCCATATATAGCCAACGGTCTTTTCTCCACCATTTTAAGCATTTGCAATAATAAAACTCCGCCGCTGCTGGGTGGGGGCATACTTATAATTGTATAACCTTTATAATCAAATTGCAGGGGCTTACGTTCTTTGGCCTTATAACTCTTTAAATCGGCGTAGGAAATTAAGCCATTGCCACGTTTCATCTCTTCCACAATTAAACGCGCGGTTTCGCCCTGGTAAAAACCCGCAGCTCCTTTATCTCTAATTCGCTTTAGAGTATTAGCCAGGTCTTTTTGTATAAGGGTATCTCCTGCCTTCCATTTACCTTTTATAAATACGGGCGCTATTGTATTATATTTTTTAAAAGCGTCAGGAGAAAAGTTTAATGAATTTGCCTCCCTCTCAGTTAGAGAAAAACCTTTTTCAGCAAGATCAATGGCGGGTTGAACAAGTGTTTTAAAAGGAAGCTTCGCATACTTCATACTTGCAAATAAACCTGCAACAGTACCGGGTACGCCTGATGCAAGATGTCCTGATAACGAAAGATTTGTTTGAGGAGTACCTTTTTCATCAAGGTACATATCTCTTGTAGCTTTAGCCGGTGCTGTTTCACGATAGTCTAAACTGAAGGTCTTTCCGTCTTTCATTCGTGCCACCAAAAAACCCCCACCGCCAATATTACCTGCCCCCGGATAAACAACCGCCAAAGCAAGCTGAACAGCAATGGAAGCATCTACTGCATTGCCGCCTTGTTTTAAAATTTGTGCACCTACCATACTGGCCAAAGGATGAGCGCTGGCAACGGCACCTTTTGTAAATACCTGATCTTTTTGAATAGGATAATTATAAGGATCAATAACCTTTCCTTTTCCAACAAATTGTGCTGGCAGGTAACAGGGAACAATTAGAAATATGAATGCAACGGCAAATAGCTTTCTCATAATGCCAAATTATTACATTTATATCTATTACTTAAAGCTGCTCTAAAATGTTGGGTTGCTTTTTTTCTTTAACTACTTTCACCGCTATTAATTTAAAAATGAAGAAAAGTATTGTACTGTTGGCAGCTTTGGTTTTTTGCATTACATCCATTTCACAGCCGCTGCAAAGTCCTGCACAGTTTTTAGGTTACAAAATCGGTACGCGCTACACACCTCATTACAAAATTGTGAATTATGTAAAGGCTCTTGCACAGGCAAAGTCCGACATGATTAAAATAGAAAAGTATGGTGAAACCTATGAAGGAAGAGAGTTACTGCTTACATATATTTCCTCTCCTGAAAACTTAAAAAACCTCGAAAGCATACGACAAAATAATCTTTCACTTACAGGTATATCAAAGTCTTTGCCGCAGCTAAATAATGCTCCTGCAATTTTATGGCTTAGCTATAATGTACATGGTAACGAAACGTCTTCTTCAGAAGCTGCTTTGTTAACTTTATACGCTTTGGTCGACCCTTCTAATTCAAGAACAAAGGAATGGTTGAAGAATATTGTAGTTGTGATTGATCCCTGTATCAACCCTGATGGAAGAGACAGGTATGTGAATTGGTTTAATGCTGTGGCCGGTAAAAATTATAATGTTGATGTGCAATCGCGCGAGCATGGCGAACAATGGCCGGGGGGGCGAAGCAACCATTACAACTTCGATTTAAACAGGGACTGGGCATGGCAGACACAGGCCGAAACACAGCAAAGGTTAATTAAATACAGTGAATGGATGCCTCAGATACATGTCGATTTTCATGAGCAGAGCATTAATGCTCCTTATTATTTTGCCCCTGCTGCCGAGCCTGTACACGAAGTAATTACTCCCTGGCAAAAAGAGTTTCAACAGACAGTTGGTAAAAACAATGCACGGTATTTTGACGAGAATGGCTGGCTATACTTCACTAAAGAATTTTTCGATCTTTTCTACCCTTCCTATGGCGATACTTATCCCCTTTATAACGGAGCAATCGGTATGACCTATGAGCAGGGCGGCGGCCCGCGCGGCGGACTTGGAGTAGTAAATGATAATGGTGATACCTTGACCTTGGTCGACAGGGTTATGCATCATTACACTACAGGTCTTTCTACTGTTGAAGCAGCATCAAAAAATGCAACGCGGTTAGTTTCTGAATTTAAAAAGTTTTTCGATAACGGACGAAATGCGGTAGGCAGTGACTATAAAACTTATATACTTACCAGTGACGATGCGTACAAAATAACATCAGTAAAAAACTTGCTCGACAGGAACGGAATTGAATATGGCGCTTTCAATGGAAAGGTTAAAGGGTTCCATTATTTCTCGGGTAAAGATGAAGAAGGAACGCTGCAAAAGTATTCGCTTGCCATATCTGCTTATCAACCTAAATCTGCTTTGGTAAAGGTATTGTTTGAGCCTAAGGGAACACTTACAGACTCTATCACTTACGATATAACCGCCTGGGCTGTTCCTTATGCTTACGGCGTAGATGCATTTGCTTTAAAAGATAAAAAAATCCTTACTGCTTACAATACTCCCGCTGAAGCCGGTAAAATAAATGTAGTTTCTTCTTCTTACGGAGTTTTAATACCTTATTCATCTTTAAATGGCGCAAGGGTTTTGGCGTATTTATTAAAAAAAGGTGTGAAGGTGCGTATTGCTGAAAAACCGTTTACTCATAATAATAAAAATTTTGACAGGGGTACTTTAATCATTATAAAGACAAGCAATGCCTCAAACTGGCTCGCGGTTGTAAACGAAGCTGCCAATCTATACCAGGTGCAGCCAATAGAAGTAAATGGCGGATTTGTTGACAAAGGTGCAGATTTCGGATCTCCTGACGTGCGAATGATTTTAGCGCCAAAAGTAGCTTTACTTACTGGCGAGCAAGCCTCTTCAACAGGCGCAGGTGAAGTATGGCATTTCTTTGATCGGACACTTGATTACCCGATAACACTTATTAATGCTCAGGACGTTGCAGGGACTGATCTGAAATCATACGATGTTTTAATTATTCCTAATGGGAGGTACCGCCTGCTAAGTGATAAAAGCACGTCAGAAAAACTCAAAGAATTTGTAAGAAGCGGGGGAAGGTTAATCGCCATGCAAAATGCCGTAGAACAATTAGCGGCAGAAGACTGGGGAATAAAACTAAAAGATTTAAAGGATGAAAAACCCGCAGGCGACAGTTATAATTTATTGAAGAAATACAGCGAACGCGAAAGAGAAAATGTAGACCAGATGCCGGGTGCAATTTATAAAGTTGAGTTAGACAATACCCATCCTTTGGCTTTTGGCTATCCTGAAAATTATTACACTTTAAGGCAAGACACCCGCATTTATCAATTTATGAACGAAGGATGGAACGTGGGAGTGATTAAGAAAAATGAACTTGTTTCCGGCTTTGTTGGTTACAAACTAAAAAATAAATTAAAGGACGGGTTATTATTTGGCGTGCAGCAAATGGGTTCCGGCTCTGTTATTTATATGGCTGATGACCCCCTGTTTCGCCTG
Source organism: Chitinophagales bacterium 62-2 (assembly GCA_002050375.1). GTDB lineage: Bacteria > Bacteroidota > Bacteroidia > Chitinophagales > Chitinophagaceae > Segetibacter. Next base: position 3,043 of record MWYU01000658.1, on the reverse strand, counting down.
TTTTGGGAGAACGGTAAATTGCTTTTTTCCAACGCTGTTTTTTTAGTGGGGCGTTAGTTGCAGTTGCAATAAATGTAAGAAGGTTAGCAATAATTGTGTCGGGATAAGAACGAAAACTAATTTTTTGAAAATTAAAACCTACGGTTATCTTTGCCGCATGAAATTTTTCTTGCATATCCATCATCATCATTTCTTACTGTAAGGTAGGCCGGTGTTGGATTGCAATTGCAAATAAAGCATTTTAGGGCTTACCTGCTGGTGAGCCCTTGTTATTTGTTAGAACCGGGATTGGAAGGATTATTTGGATTATGAGAAAATATTACCCTCTTATCCCCTTTCCGCAAATCCTCAAAATAGTACAATAGTGGAAAGGCTAAAGATAGCGATTCAAAAGTCGGGGAGATTGCATGATGACAGTATGAAGCTGCTGAAAGAGTGTGGCATTGAAATTTCGAACGGTGTAAATAAACTTAAAACAGAGGCAAGCAATTTTCCGCTTGAAGTTTATTTTTTAAGGGATGATGACATTCCGCAATACGTGGAAGACGGCGTTGCAGATATTGGCTTTGTAGGCGAGAATGTGGTATATGAAAAAAATAAAAAAGTGGAAGTGGTTGAACAACTTGGCTATGGTAAATGTAGATTAAGCATTGCCGTAAGCCGCAGCGAAGTTTATGATGGTGTGAGTTATCTTGAAGGGAAGCGGATAGCAACCACTTACCCGGTTCTCGTTCAAAAGTTTATGGACGAAAAAGGAATAAATGCCGAAATACATGAAATAAGTGGTAGTGTTGAAATTGCTCCCGGCATTGGCCTGGCTCACGCAATATGCGACTTTGTGAGCAGCGGGTCAACATTATTTATGAATGGATTAAAGGAAGTGGAAACCATTTTAAGCTCGCAGGCCGTACTTATTAAGAACCCGAACTTAAGTAACGATAAGCAGCAACTGATAGATAAGTTATTGTTTCGCATCAAGGCTGTAAAAAAATCTAAGAACAATAAATATATATTGCTTAATGCACCAAACGATAATCTGAAGGAGATTATATCGCTTCTGCCGGGAATGAAAAGCCCTACGGTTTTACCTTTAGCTGAAAGTGGTTGGAGCAGTGTTCACAGTGTATTAAATGAAAATGAATTTTGGGACATCATTGAGAAGCTTACAGCAGCAGGTGCCCAGGGAATACTGGTAATTCCAATTGAAAAAATGATTATTTAATAATATTCAAAAGTTTAAAACTATAGTTGTTTAAAGGGTCTAAACGAAACGATGAAAACATTGGCAAGTAAAATAGGAATAAGTGAGTTACAAATAGTTAGCTATAACGAAGAGATGCTTGAGGATATGATGGAGTTGTTTTATAATACTATTCATTCCGTCAGCGCAAAAGATTATACCCGCGGGCAGTTGGACAGGTGGGCTCCCCTGCATCCTGATGTTGCAGCATGGAAGCAACGGTTAAATAGAAATGTATGTAAAGTAGCAATGATTGAAAATGTTATTGTTGGCTTTTCGGAGTTAACGGAAGATGCTCATGTTGATTGTATGTATGTTCATAAAGATTACCAGCGAAAAAATGTTGCCGGTATCCTGCTAAAAGAATTGCAACAAATAGCCGAAGAAAGAAATTTTGAAGTACTGACCACAGAAGCAAGTATAACTGCAAAACCTTTTTTTGAAAAGCATGGATTTAGAGTTATGCAAGTCAAGAAGAAACTTTATAACGGAAAGGAGTTTATCAATTATAAAATGAAAAAGCAACTGTAAATATGTTAGCAGTGCATACATATCCGCCGAAAAATTTGTGGAAGCAATTATTGCAAAGACCTGTTATAGATAATTCTTCGCTCGAGGCAAGCGTATCTAATATTTTAAAGGAAGTGAAACTGAACGGAGATGTCGCGGTTAAAAAGTTCTCTTCCATGTTCGATAAGGTTACCATAACTGACTTATTAGTAAGCACCGAGGATATTAATAAAGCCGAAGGTTCAATAACAGAAGATCTGAAGCAAGCCATCCAACAGGCAAAACTAAATATCGAAAAATTTCATACTGCACAAGTGCAAACTGAAGCTTTAGTTGAAACAATGCCTGGCGTAAAGTGTTGGCGTAAAGCAGTGGCTATTGAAAAGGTAGGTTTATACATTCCGGGAGGCACGGCTCCATTGTTTTCAACCATTTTAATGTTAGGAATTCCTGCAAAGATTGCAGGCTGCAAAGAAATTATAGTATGCACACCATCGGATAAGCAGGGCAATATAAATCCTGCAATATTGTATGCAGCAAAGCTTATAGGCATAACTAAAATATTTAAGGTTGGCGGCGCGCAGGCAATAGGAGCTATGGCTCACGGCACTTACGCTATTCCTAAGGCATATAAAATATTTGGTCCGGGAAATCAATACGTGACCGCTGCAAAAATGTTAGTGCAAAGAGATGGTGTGGCGATAGATATGCCCGCAGGCCCCAGTGAAGTAGCAGTGCTTGCAGATGATACTGCTGAAGCTGCATTTGTAGCTGCTGATCTTTTATCGCAAGCTGAGCACGGCGCAGATAGCCAGGTAGTTTTGGTAACTACTTCAGAAGCGCTGGCAACTAAAACAGAGGAAGAAATTCAAAAGCAGCTAAAGGTTTTAACACGCGGCGATATTGCGGCACAGGCATTATTGTGCAGTAAAATTATTATTGTAAAAACCCTTAAGGAAGGCGTCGATTTAATAAACGAATATGCACCTGAACATCTAATCATATCGTGCAGAGATGATGAAAAAGTTGCTGAACAAATTATAAATGCAGGCTCTGTTTTTCTTGGTAATTACTCTCCTGAAAGTGTAGGGGATTATGCAACAGGAACCAACCATACTTTACCTACCAATGGATATGCAAAATCGTACAGCGGTGTAAGTGTTGATAGCTTTATGAAAAAAATTACTTTCCAAAAGTTAAGCAAAGAGGGGTTGGAAAACATTGGAAAAACCGTTGAGTTGATGGCTTCTGCAGAGGGGTTAGATGCACATAAGAACGCGGTAGCTATAAGAT
>MWYU01000670.1 GCA_002050375.1 Chitinophagales bacterium 62-2 | reverse complement strand
GTTTTAATATCACTGCTTGTTGCGTTTGTTTTTTATTTAATACCTTTTTTTATCACTGCTACTTTTAGTAAATCCAGAACAAGTTATGAAAGAAGGGGCTACACAAATGGCGACATATTAAAAGCAAAAAAATTAGGGGTATTTGTAAAAGACTTACATTATAGAATAGATAGCTTTAATGGGCCAGTGAGTTTTACTCCATATATCGAAAAAGCATTTGAGTACAGTAGGGACTCAACGGAAGTAGAATTTTTAAAAGATGAGCCTTATCAGTATTCAATCGGTTTTCAAAGAAAAGCCGTCAAAGATGCAGCAGTTGTATTGAAAAAAGAGCAAACGTTCAAATCCTTCCGGGGACTTCCTTATTTAGAAAAACCTGCACTTAACGATACTGTTATTTTCGAAATAAAAAGTTCGGGTGTTGTATTGGGTAAGATTAAAGTTTGGGATTAAGACCCGTCATGGGGATTTTCTCTGTTCATTTGCGTTGTTCCCGTTTTGAGTTGTTTGAGTGCCCGTTCACTTCTTTCTTCTATTTTGACTTTTGTCAATTTTATTGTATTCAAATTATAGTTCTTCTGAATCACAGAAAGTTGCAACTTATGTATCACTCTTTTTTAAAACAATTATCATCTCAAAACAGCAAATGGAACAACGTTACAAACATTTTTTAAATCCCCTGACATCTCCAAAGCAGGACTTTAACAGCAAGTCAGGAGGTAACATTTTTTATAAAGTAGGCGTGTATACAAAACAAAGATTTCTTATTAAGCCACGAATTTTCTTGTCAATCATACTAAGTGTTATAGGACTTGCCTTTTGGATTGTAGTTAGTAAGATGTCCAATAAAACCGAGGCATTGGATAGCTTTTACTATTATACGATAGGTCTGCCAATAATGTTTGGTGTATCAGCTATCGCAGGATTTCTTGAGCCAAAATATCCTGCGAGGTGGGGCATTTCAGTTGTTATTCTTCAGCCGCAGTACTTTTTATAACGAGTGAAAATGCCCTTTAGTGTTTATCGGCTTATTCTTTTTCCTTGCTTTTATTGCATGGGGAATATGCTTCGCTTATTTCGTAAAATAATACGTCAATATACAAGCAAATAGGCGGTTTTGATTCACGCAACTATTGGTAGAATATTGTATGTGCTACCTGTATGTGCATATAGCTCTTTGCAGAATGACCAGCAACTCTCCAATATGTCTTTGACTAGGGAGAAAAATATCGTAAAATTGACTTTTGTCAAAATCGTTCACCTCTTTCTTTATTTTGACTTTTGTCAATCTTATTGCTGCAAAATTTTTTTTCTTTTGAATTGAAGAAAGTCAAATATCTATTCCCCATTCAAACCTTATTCTTAAATAAACTGATACAAATAATCTTAAAACTACAAAAACCAAATAAAATGAAAACGACTATTACACTACTAACTGCATGCGTGCTATCGTTAGCATCCTTTGCACAAACAACAACACTTAAAGGTAAAGTAACCAGCCCCGAAGGAGAAAGCGCAGGCAGCGTAAACGTAAGGATTAAAGGAACCACGGAAGGTACTTATACCGCCAACAATGGAAGCTTTATACTTACCACTAATAAAGCTTTACCATTAACGCTTGAATTTACAAGCACAGAATTTACCCCGTATGAATTACAGGTAAGCAATACTGATGAAATAAAGGCAACCCTGCAACCGGCAATTACCGTTTTAAGGGATGTAGTGGTAGGTTCTAACAGAGTACCTACGCGAATACTTGAATCGCCGGTATCGATCGAAAAAATGGGATTAAGGACGATTGAAACAACACCGTCAGCAAGCGCCTATGATGCTATTGCGAATTTAAAAGGCGTAGATTTTACCACATCCAGCTTAACTTTTAAAACACCTTCTACCAGAGGCTTTAATGGCAGTGGCAGTGCACGTGTGAATCAATTAATGGATGGTATGGACAATCAGGCTCCCGGCCTTAACTTTTTTGTGGGCAGTCTTGTTGGTGCAACAGAATTAGACCTTGAAAGTATTGAGTTGCTGCCTGGCGCTTCATCTGCCCTTTATGGCCCCGGTGGTATGAACGGAACAATATTGATAAACAGCAAAAACCCTTTTAAATACCAGGGATTAAGTGTACTTGTAAAAGAAGGTATAATGAATGTTGGCAAACATCAGCGACCTGATGTTACCGGTTACCACGACCTGTCAGTAAGATGGGCTAAGGCTTTTGGGAATCGTTTTGCGTTGAAGGTTGGTGCGCAATATTTAAAAGCAACAGATTGGCTGGCAAGCGACAGTTCCAACTATTTACGCATTGGCGATGCAGGACATGTAATTGCCGGCAATCGAAACACCGATCCTAATTATGATGGGGTTAATGTTTATGGAGATGAGACTACCGTTGATATTAAACCATTCTTTCCACCACTTCCAATTCCTCTTCCTCAAAATATAATTGTATCACGAACAGGTTATGCTGAAAAAGATATAATAGATCCTGAAGTTAAAAACCTTAAGCTCTCTGGTGCTCTTCATTATAAACTAACCAATGATATAGAGGCTTCATTGGCTGGTTTTTGGGCTAACGGAACTTCAGTATATACCGGTAGCGACCGCTACTCTTTAAAGAATGTAAAGATTGGACAATACAAACTCGAATTAAGAAGCAGCAACTGGTTTCTACGCGGTTATACCACCCAGGAAGATGCAGGAGATTCTTACGCCTCCACTCCTATTACCAGGTATTTTAATGAGGCATGGAAACCAAGTACCAAATGGTATGGGCAATACGTTCCTGCATTTCTTACTGCACTTTTAACAGGTTCAGACTATCAAACAGCACATGTAAAAGCAAGGGCAGCAGCAGATGCGGGAAGGCCAGAGGCAGGATCAGCTCAATTCAACCAGATTATGGATAAGCTAAAAACAATACCAATATCTAAAGGTGGCGGATTGTTTTTGGATAAAACTAATTTGTACATGGCCGAAGGACAATATAAGTTGAGTGATAAAATAAAAGTTGCCGAAGTATTAATCGGTGCCAACTATAAAAGATATGTTCTCAATTCGCAGGGAACAATATTTATAGATAGTGCAGGCACTATTCCCATTAATGAAGTGGGCGGGTATATACAGGCGACAAGAAAACTGTTCAACGATCGTCTTACCCTTTCCGCCTCCGGACGGGTAGACAAAAATGATAATTTCAAAGGAAAGTTTACCCCGAGATTTACAGGATTAATTAAGTTGGCAGAGAATAATAACCTAAGGCTATCGTACCAGACAGCGTACCGTTTTCCTACCACACAGCAGCAATACATAAAACTGCAGGTAGGAAGTAATATTTATCTGTTAGGAGGATTGCCCTGGATTAAAGATTATACTAATCCTAAGGGAGGGCAATCTTATTATATAGAAAATGGTGTTCCGAATTTCAGCAAGCCTTATGAGTATAAAGAGTTCAAGCCTGAAACATGTAAGTCATTTGAAGTCGGATATAAAGGGTTAATCCAGGATAAATTATTGATAGATGTGTATGGATACTTTAGTCGTTATCAGGATTTTCTCGGACGCATCGCTGTTATAGAGGCCTCTACAAAAAATATTTATTCAATTGTTACCAATAGTAATACTAAAGTAAAAACACACGGTTTCGGTATTGGATTAGATTATTTGATAAGCAACGCCTTTACTGCTTCCGTTAATTTTTATTCAGATAAAATTACAGATGTACCAACCAGCTTTATAGCCAACTACAACACGCCACCACACAGGTTTAATATTGGATTATCTAATGCAGGCTTTGGAAAAAACAAAAAGATGGGCTTTGCATTGCAGTATAAGTGGCAGGATAAATTCATGTTTGAGAATGATTTTGCTAATGGTAATATAGATGCCTTCTCAACTTTAGATGCACAGGTAAGCTATAAAATATTGAAGAATAAAGCACAACTAAGGATTGGAGGTACTAACATACTGAACCATTATTACAAAAACGCTTATGGTAATCCTGAAGTTGGAGGCTTGTATTATGCAAGTGTGAGAGTTGATATACTTTAAACTATTTAATTGCCTTCTCTAAACATCCACCGACAAGTACTATTTCAATATAATATTTATATATTTCTTTTTGGTATTAGAGATAAAAACCATTTCATATTTATAACACTATAGAAGCTTTATTATGAAGAATGTATTGTTTATCCTTTTTCTAATGACTACTACTGCCGGTGCAGCACAAAATAGAAGCGGCAAAAGCTTTAGCTTTTATATTACCAACAATCACACGGCTTATCCATTTGCTTCTTTTTCAAAGCTATTCGTTGGCCAGGTGCATCCCGGCTTTGAAGCTGGCTACGAATTCAATTGGAAATCTAAAGCTAAGCACGACTGGTTTCAAACATTTAAAGCCGGCTATTTTTATCATCGCTTTGTACAGCATGGTATTCCTCTATACACTCAATCTGGCTATCGCTACAAATTTGGTGAACATTTCAGAGCTTCTTCATCACTCGGTGTTGGTTATATGCATTCCCTTCCGGCAACAGCAGTTCTTAAAAGGAATGAGCAAGGCGAATACAGCAATGGCAAAGGCATTGGCAGAGGACAGGCTATTGCAAATTTTACTATTGGGGCTCACTATCAACTTAACCTGCAAAAAGCAAGACCTGTTACATTGTCATTACAATACCAACAACGGTTACAAACGCCTTTTATTAAGTCGTATGTACCTCTGCTTCCGTACAATAGCATGCAAATAGGTGCCAGCATTCCATTAAAGAAATAAATTATCAATATGAAAAATATATCACTGTTTATCTGTTTGGTTTTTTTGTTTTCGTGCAAAAAAGCATTTATTGAACAAACACAACTTTCTGCTATTTCTGCACCTTGGATTGACACCAGCCCAATGCATCCCAGAAAAGCAGAATTGCAAAGTTTGATTGAAAAGTATAAACAAAAAGGTTTGCCCGGGATATCCCTATTGGTGCGGGATAAAAACGGCACATGGATAGGTGCTGTCGGAAAAGCGGATATAGAAAAAGATATTCCATTTCAAACCGGAACGGTTTCAAAAGCAGCCAGCATTACCAAATTATTTATAGGTGCGCTGGTTTTTAAGCTAATGGAAGATTCAGCAAAAAGCGGGTTAAGTTATCGTTCGTTACAGCAGCCTGTTAGCAAATGGATACCTAATAGCATTACGGATAAATTAGCTAATGGAAATGCAATTACTTTAGGACAGTGTATGAAACATGAGACCGGCCTTCCTGATGTGATTGAACAAAGTCCTTTTTATTTAGCTGTGCTGAACAAACCCAACAAAAAATGGGAGGCCGAAGAATTATTGTCGTTTGTGTACAATAAGCCTGCTGAGTTTAAAGCGGGTGATACTGCTATTTATTCTAACACAAATACAATATTGGTTTCGATGGTAATAGAAGCTGCGACCAGCCGTAAACATTCTGAATTATTGAAGGAATACATTTTAAACCCGCTGGGTTTAAAGAACACTTATTACCAGCCCCACGATAAATTGCCAAACACTGTAGCCCAGGGATATTATGATTTATACAACAATGATAAAATCGTTAATGTATCTAACATGACAACAGGCAGCGGCAATGGCTACGGCGGTTTGTTTTCTAATGTGTTTGATCTGTATACCTTTATAGATGCGTTGATGCTTAAAAAAACTTTGCTTACTGCTGAATCATTAAGCATTATGCAAACCTATGGCAAGTCAGATTTTCCTAACGAGTATGGTTACGGCATTATGCGAAAATTTATTAATCGTGGAGTAAACGCGGGTCTCGGTCATAGTGGAAGAGATTTAGGCTACTCCGCTAACCTTTTCTATTTTCCGAATAAAGAAGTAACACAGATTTATTTCGTAAACTATGGCACTGATTCCAAAAGTAATCTTCGACAGGCTTTTTACGATTTCCAGGAAGAGTTGCTGGACCTAACCTTGCGATGAATGAAAATTTGCAGCACTATCTCAAGCTTTAATAATACTCTTTTAAAAACTTTTTAAGCGGTCATTTAAATTCCACTCAAACGTAAAAAATTTTCATATGAATTGGAGTACAACTAAAACAGTTATTAACTTATTATGCCTTGGGGTTTTACTTACTATTTTTAAAGTTGTTTATTTTTTCTTTAACTATTATGGTGTTATAGATATAGTTGTATTTCTAAGTGCTGGTCTTGCCGTTGGTAGAAAGGTTGCTTCGAACCGATGGCTATGGGGCTAATTGTTGTCTTTGCCAGCCTTTGCATTTTCCCTGTTTCTTGTAATGAGAATAGGTTACTCATCAATTGTTCATGGTGTCGGAACTCTATATGCAGTTTCTTTACTTGTAATCCCGGTCGCTTCATGTGTTGGAATTGCTATTAGTGCAAAACGGGCTTACCGATGAAGTTTATAGTAGCGATCTGTCTGATAACTTATACTTATTCATAAAATCTTTCGGTTACTATAGAAGCAATACTGAATGGTTCTGTTTTACATGCTGTTTATAGTCATGATTTAAATAGAATTGCCAATTAGTCCATCAATGTTCGTTGTTACTCTCTCTTAATATTTATACAATTCAGAAATAAAACAATAATGTATGTTTGAAGATCTTTCCGCAAAAAACAAGCTATCTAAAAAGCACACACAGCATTTTAGACGCTGCCTCGCTTTAAACAGAAATTCTGCAGGATTTACCAACGAACTAAAAGAGTTAACCTATACGTTAGTGTGTGATAAAGCAGAGGGAGCTTATATATGGGATGTGGATGGCAACAAATACATTGATCTAACAATGGGTTTTGGTTCCATTCTTTTCGGACATAATTACTTGCCCCTGAGAAATGCAATTGAAGAGCAATTAAAAATAAACTGGTCTGTTGGCCCCATCTCCCCATTAGCAGGTAAATTAGCGAGTGAGATAAGCAAGGCAACAGGAGTTGAAAGAGTGGCTTTCTTCAACTCGGGTACAGAGGCAGTAATGGTTGCCTTGAGAATAGCAAAGGCGGTTACAAGAAAAAATTACATTGTTTACTTTAAAGGGTCTTATCACGGTACATTCGATCCCTTACTTACCTTAAAGAACAATCCCGTTACCAATGTTGCAAAAGAAGTAGTGCCTGGGGTTACACAATCAATATTGAATGAGTCTTATTTATTAGAGTATGGCTCAGAAGAATCGTTGGACTTTATTAAAAGAAATAAGGATAAAATAGCAGCCGTACTTACTGAGCCTGTGCAAAGCAGGAACCCGGGTGTGCAGCCTGTAAGATTTTTAAAGCAGCTAAGGGAACTAACTGAAGAAAACAGCATAGCCCTTATTTTTGATGAGGTTATAACAGGGTTTAGAATAGATGTGGGAGGTTGTCAGAAATACTTTGATATAAAAGCAGATATTGTTACTTATGGTAAAGTAATTGGCGGAGGATTACCTATAGGGATTGTAGCAGGTAAATCAAAGTTTCTTGATGCAACAGATGGAGGTTGTTGGCAGTATGGAGATAGTTCTGCTCCTTCGGTTAAGACTACCTTTGTTGCAGGAACATTTTGCCATCATCCTCTGGCAATGGCAGCTTCACTTAAAGTGTTAGAAATGCTAAATGATACAGGCGATAATTTGCTTCATAATTTAAATGCTGCAACTGCAAATTTTTGTAATGCTTTAAACACCAATTTTAAGAAGAGAGGATATCCCATATCAATAAATCATTTTGGTTCGCTATTCAGGTTTATCACTCCCGGTAAAACTAACATGCTTTATTACCAGCTTTTGCTTAACGGTGTGTATATATGGGAAGGCAGAAATTGTTTTTTATCCACTGCTCACGATCCGGGCTTACTATCATCTTTGGAGGAAAATATTTTGCTAAGTTGTGAACAGTTGGTATCACAGGGGTTGATGAAACGTAAAGCTCAGAATGAGTCTCTGCTAATATGAAATAGTGCACCGTTTTATTTAAGCTGAGAGCTTATATTGGGCACTTAACTCTTTCCTTATCCATTTACTAACCCACACACCTGCAAGTCAATGACAAAACAACTTCTGTTTGCTGAAGGAGATTATAAAATATGGAAAGAGCAAGGCATTTCACCTGAAGCCTTTTCTTTTTTGGATAATATGCACTGGGGAAATGAAGGAGCGGTTTATGAACATAAAAATACCAAAGAACATATTCAGCTCATTCCAAATCCTACCTTGCTATCAGTAACAGAAAATGATAAGATACTCATGACTGCTGTGTTCTGTAACACGCCGGTAAGTAGTAAGCATACAAGTTATAGTTGTTATTATATCCGGTATTTTGCTGCTTCCAGAGAAGTAAGAGGCAAAGGCTTAACGAAACATTTTAGCGGGAAAGTAATGGAAGTGATTAGGCAGAATGAAACAGGTAAAACAATCTATTTTGCCTGTATTGAACGAGGGAACAGAGCCTCGTATAAAGTTGTTGAAAGTGCTGGATATAAAAACATAGGCACTGTAAAAACAATCGGGTTTAGCCGTTTTTTTCCTAAAGCGAAAAACATAGAGCAGATCAATACAGAAGCAGGCCGAAAAGAAGTGTTGAATTTATTAAAGGAAAATTATGAAGGGCATGCATTAGTTCAGTTCAACTCACTTTTTATTAAGAATAATTATTTTGTTATTCGAGAGAACAATGAAATTGTTGCAGGTTGCCAATATCATAGGGCGCATTGGATTATCAATAATATGGCTGGTGTAAGCGGTAAACTAATAATGAATGTAGTACCGCACATTCCCTTACTGAAACAATTATTTAACCCTGAGAAATTTGAATTTCTTGCCTTTGAAGGAATTTATTTTAAGCAGGGTAATGAGCACAGGCTAACTGAACTATTTGAAGGATTGCTTTACCGCGAACAATTAAAATCAGCTATGTTTTGGATGGGTGATCAATCCCCTTTTTATAAACAGATCATTAAAAAAGCAAGATTGGGTTTACTTTATTCGTTTATCAAAGACTCAGATGTTTATATTCTTGCTGCTTTCCAAAACATGACGCAATCAGAAATAGCTGCAATAAACACAAGTCCGTTATATGCTTCTGCATTTGATTATTTATAAAAAATTTGAATGTCAAACCTCTCGATCTTAGCTTCCTCAACTACACAAGCAATTGAACGAAAAAGAAAACAAAAAGTTTGAAGCAATACTTGATCTGGTAGTAAACCTTGCCGGAAAAAATCCTGTTTATAATTCCATCCTTTTAGTGAACATTAAGAACCGTTATAAATATCTTGGTTCTTCAGGTTGTGTATATCCAGGCGGTCAACAAATAAATGCTTACTCGGATTTTAGGATCGCGAGTATAACCAAAACATTTACCGCTACTATCATTTTACAATTAATGGAAGAAGGATTGCTACAATTGAAGGATAAATTCCTCCATTTTATTGAAAGAAGTAAATGGTCTTTTTTAAAAGACATTCATTGTAGGGAAGAGTCGAATTTCACTTCCTCCATCGGCATTCACCATTTGCTCCAACACACCAGCGGACTTAGAGATTATTTTACTGACGATAAAAGGTTTATTGATTTCATTGATAAAAACCAGTCGTTGCAATGGAATGCTGACTTAATTTTAATTAAATACTTCGGGTATGATTTGAATAAAAAAGCCTTATTTAAACCAGGAGATGGTTTTTATTATTCTGATACTAATTATGTTTTGCTTGCAATATTAATTGAGGAACTAACCGGTAAAACATTGCATGAAGCATTTGAAGAAAGAATATTCAAACCACTAAAGCTATCCCATACTTATCTTGAATTTTATCAACTACCTAAAGCTGATTCGACAAGAACTTATCCTTTAAATGGAGATGTTTCATTGAAAGAAGTAAACACCTCTTTTGACTGGGGTGGTGGCGGGCTTGTTTCAACAGTTAGCGATCTGGATATTTTCATCAGGCATCTTTTAAAAGGGCATCTTTTCAAACAGCGAACAACAGTTGAAACAATGATAAATTTTAGTTCACCGGATTTAATAAAACCACAAGAAGGTTCAATAAACTATGGATTAGGGTTACAAAAAAAAGAAATCAGGGATAAATTATTTATCGGGCATACAGGAGCTTATGGTTGCATGATGTATTATAATATTATTGAAGAAACCAGTATTATCTTAACTATAAACCAGGCTGCTGCAATGCAAAAAGCTGAATGGCTATTAAGAAAGGCAGCGGAAATTTTAGAAGAATTAGAATATTAATTGCTTTCCATTCGTAAGCTTAGTTCTACAGGTTGTTATGACTTAATCGTTAGCAAACAGTAGGTTGATGTAAATCTAATTCTGCATTAGAACGGTAATGCTTAAGAATACTCAGCTCCTTCCCTGAATTTGATATTTGTCAAATCTATTTCTCTCAAACTTCCTTTTCTTTAACTAACTTAAATATATGATGATGAAAAAGCGAATACATTTTACTGCACTCCTTATTGCAACTTTAGTAGCTATATCTTGTAATAAAGAAGATGCGTTACCTGCAAACCCGGAAATAGAGAAAGTCGAAGTTGCTCTTTTATCGGAAGCGAGGGAAAATTTAGTAGGTGCGGCGGCAGGTAATAAAATTCTTTTCGCAGGGGGTAATACAGGCTGTTTAGCTTGCGCCAGGCCTGATTACTCTAAAGCTGTTGATATTTACGATGTTGCTACGAATACAATTACCAAGGCACAATTAAGTGTAGCAAGAGGCGCTTTTGCAGGTGCGGGAACTGCTAATAAGGTACTTTTTGGAGGCGGGAGAAATGAAGGGGGTTATCTCAAATCTGTTGATATATATGATGTTACTACCAATACGTTTTCCACTGCAGAACTTAGTGAGGCCAGAGACAGGCTAGCTGCTGCTGCAATAGGAAATAAAATTTTATTTGCAGGGGGCTATAATGGTACAGGTTATTCCAAAACCGTAGATATCTATGATGTTACTACCAATACCTTTAGCAGGGCAGAACTGAGTGAGGCAAGAAGCCTAATCTCTGCAGCTGCAGCAGGTAATAAAATTTATTTTGCTGGGGGAAATCTTAATGGTTCAAGCTTTAGTACGATAGATATATATGATGTTACTACCAATACCTTTACAGTAGCACGATTAAACGGGCCAAAAAGCTCTTGTATATCCGCAGCCGCAAGTAATAAAATTGTAATTGCTGATAATTCATTTACCACTAGTTCTAACGAATTAGAAATTTTTGAAGTTGCTTCCGGTACGTCTATATTATCAAAACTTAGTGAAAGTAGAGATAGTTTTGCTGGCGCTGGTATTGCCAACAAAGTTCTTTTTGGTGGCGGTTTTGTTGGCATCTATTCAAAAACCGTAGAAGTTTATAATACAGATACCCATTCACTTTCAAAATCACAGCTTAGTGAGGCAAGAGCAAACCTTGCGGCTGCCGCTGCGGGTAACAAGGTTGTTTTTGCTGGAGGGGCTGTTCTTCATGGGTTCTCTAAAACAGTCGATATTTTCACTTTGCATAAATAAAAAGAACATATGAAGCGGTGTTGCTGGTTTTCGTTGACAACTTCAACGGGTTGGAGTTGCAGAATAAAATTCTTCCCGCTCACATGTTATTTATCCATAATGATAACCTGTTTTTAAAAGCCTCGGTTGCCTGTCGCATCAGACTCAAATAAAACGTTGCGAATTTTCTTAATAGTTATGGTTTGGTTGGTCATGCTGCAACTTCCCGCAGTTTATTGCCCTCCATCCGCTAATTTTGCGCTTCGTTAAATTATAGTATGAGCCAACATTTATCGGAGCAGGAACAGATACGCAGAGAGAAACTTACAGAACTGCAAAAGCTTGGTATCGATCCTTTTCCTGCGCCATCATACCCTGTCAATTCAACTTCGGCATATATAAAAGACCATTATAAAGGCGAAGAAAATAAAGCGGATTTTGCCGACGTTTGTTTAGCAGGCCGCCTCATGAGCATTCGCGATATGGGCAAAGCGGCTTTTGCTGTTTTACAGGATAGCGCCGGTAAAATTCAGGTTTATGTAAAGCGTGATGAGATTTGCACTGGCGAAGATAAAAGCATGTACGATCAGGTATGGAAAAAGCTGTTGGATATCGGTGACATCATAGGTGTAGAAGGATATGTATTTACAACCAAAACCGGCGAAACTTCCATACATGTAAGGCGGTTTACGCTGCTTACGAAATCATTGAAACCTTTGCCAATAGTTAAAGAGGCAGAAGGACATACTTATGATGCAGTCACCGATCCCGAGTTTCGTTACCGCCAGCGCTACGCTGATCTCATCATCAATCCTCATGTAAAAGAAGTTTTTGTTAAGCGTACGAAACTCATCAATTCAATTCGGGAATTTTTGAACGAACACGGCGCTTTGGAAGTGGACACGCCTGTGTTGCAAAGCATTCCGGGTGGTGCTGCTGCAAAACCTTTCGTTACACATCACAATGCCTTGGATGTTCCTTTTTACATGAGGATTGCAAATGAGCTTTACTTAAAAAGGTTGATTGTTGGCGGCTTTGACTGGGTGTATGAGTTTAGCCGCAACTTCAGAAATGAGGGCATGGACAGAACTCACAACCCTGAATTTACCGTGCTTGAATTTTATACTGCCTACAAGGATTACGAATGGATGATGAAGATAACAGAGCAATTAATGGAGAAAGTAGCCATAGCCACAAATGGCACAACCGAAGTAATTGTGGGTGATAAGGAAATAGATTTTAAAGCGCCCTATAAAAG
>MWYU01000675.1 GCA_002050375.1 Chitinophagales bacterium 62-2 | reverse complement strand
AAGAGCATTCACAAACTTTTGCTGGCGGTAATAATATTCAGCCAACTGGTAGCTCATCATCTGTATTCTTGGAGTGTTGTGCTCAAGATCAATAAATTCTCGTGCAACATTTTCAGAGGCAGACTGATTGAGTTTTAAACCACAAACAATTGAATAATATCTTGCTTCGAGCTGAGTGCTTACAGGCAATTTACTGTAAGGAGATGTAAGCAGTGATATGTTTTTAAATAAAGGATAAGCAAGGCTAAACTGTTCTTTCTGATATAATTCTTTCGCTAATTTAAAATCAGCATCCGGATCGATGTTCGCCTGCGTTGCCTGGGCAAAAGAATGGTTTTGCAACAAGAGATATAGAGTAGCTACGCAAAATAATTTTTTGAGAATGGGGATCATAGTCGGATTATAACGATGAATATTTTAGGAATATTACAACTGTCAATCTTAATAAAAAGCAAATGTTTGCCAAAAGTAACAATACGGCGAACGGGAGCAAAGAGCGTTCCATTTGTGTGGATAAACAAACGATAGATTTACCTTTGGTAACAATTATAGTAACAATGTTTGAATCAACACACGAGGTAAGAGTTAGATATGCGGAAACTGATCAGATGAACATAGTGTATTATGGAAACTATGCACAATACTTTGAAGTGGGAAGGGTTGAAAGCATAAGGCAGTTAGGGTTTACTTATAAGACTATGGAAGCAATGGGCGTAATAATGCCGGTTGTAGAATTGCATACAAAGTTTGTTAGGCCTGCACACTATGATGATATGTTAACCATAAAAACAACTGTAAAGGAATTACCGGTTGATCACCGGATAGAATTTTTCCAGGAAGTGTTTAATGAAGCTGGTAAATTGCTTACCACAGGTAAAGTTGTTTTGTATTTTATAAAAGCAAAAACACGCGAAAAAACAACAATGCCCGATGAATTGAGAAGAAAGTTGGAGCCATATTTTATTCAATAGCAATTAATATATCTGTAAATTTTTTAAGGGAACAATCTAACACGAAGATGTAAGATTTAAACCCTGTAATAATCTCCGCGCCAGTTTTTAATTTGTTTCTTTATTTCCTTAGCAGGTAATTTTTCGGCTGCTGCTTTTTGTGCAAGCGCAGGAAATTCTTCGTCAGATGCAAACCTCAATGCAATTACTTGTGAAAGATTAAGCCGCCCATCCATAAGTTTATTGGTAAGCATATAGTGCCTGAAATTCTCTTCCGCTCTTATTGCCCTGTCCTGGGCTTTTAGTGCAAATGAACGTGCATAAAAACATACAAGCGCAAGTACTAAAGAAGCGAGACATATAAGGGAGGCTGAATAAAGATTATCGTGTGAGCTATGATAAAGATTTACGAAAGAACCGATAATTAAAGCAATTATGGCGAGGTAAGTTACACCGTGATAGCCGGGGACAAGCCGTGCATGATTCTTATAATTTTGTTGTTGCATAAAACGAAGGTGTTTATTTTGTTAAGTGTCAAACTTACTTTAAACGTCCCGCACTTTATATTATTTTCTAATTATTGCAACTTATTTTGCGGCAACCGTTTATTGAAGTAGTTAGGCAACTTAAGTTGCAACCTATTTAACCCTTACTTTAATTGTTTTAATTACGTTATAAAGTGCGTCTCTGCATATAATCAGGTAATCATCTTTGTGCAGGTATAGCACTAAATCGCCTCTACTTGTTTTATAATAAGTCTGATCTGCAGGAATAAGGGTCTCTATCTTATTACCCGGCATTTCTTTTTGATAGTAAGCCTGCACATAAAACGTATTAGGTGTAATTAATTTTTTTCCAATTACATACTTCTTTCTCAAACCATTTAATGAGGCCCATACGGGCCTTTCATTTTCATACCTCGTTTTAGGATGAATAACGTTCAAATCATATAAGGAAGTATCGAATAAGTTAACATCAGTATTCTTTTTCAAAGCAATAACAGGACTTGTTACAGGATATTTTTTCAGATAAGAATTATAAGCAATCCTTTGGAAGTTATAATGACTTCCTTCAGAATAATCAGTCTGGTCTATCGACAGGTATGGCACATTCGATAAAGTATGTAAGGCCTTTCCGAGAGGTATGTAATCTCCCATCTTTTCTCTCGTAATATGCCCATAACCTGCATGAACTAAAATTTTTGCTGTGCGATCTTTTTGCAAAACCTGGTATATGTGATTAGCCTGTGCAGAATCGCGTTGAGTAGGTGTTTGACCAGGTGTAGATACAGTATCCTCATAAGATATAAGTTTATAGCCAAGTTTTAAAGCGTGCCTTACTAATTCACCGCCTATAGGTTCAGAGGTGTAGGTTCCCGTTAGCATTGTTACTTTATCGGGGGTATGAAATGGATGATTATTGAAAGTCTCCATCGCAAAATATCTATACCCCTGCTTATAAAGACCATCCAGTAAAGAAAACGTGAAAGCTCTGTGTGAAGGATTATGATGAGCCTCATTTATCATAATGATACGATAGTTGGCGGCTTTATGAAGAATATATTGTTTCGCATCAACATGCTTAGAACCTTTGTATGAATTTATCAACCCGTCAATTTGTTTTTCTGACTTCAGGGTTAATGTATCTTGGTCAGTTTCAGCAAGAGCATTCGAAGTTTGATAGTCACCGGTAAATGAAATCCATTGACTTGCATTATCATAAAACCTTCTTTCCCCCAAATGAGCTTTCATTTTCTCACTATTGTACAAAAGTTGATAAACAGGGTTTAAATAATTAAGACCATCTTTTGTATATCCGTCAAAATACATTTTAGTTGAATCATAAGAAGCAGGTTTGTTATTCTGCAGTTGACGCTGTAACAATTGTAAAGGCAGACTATTTTGAGAAAATGAGAATTTACCGAAACATGTTAAGGCAATGACAAGAAGGGTTAAAAAGTTAGACATATAAACAGCGTCGTTAGTAAAGTTCAATTCCTTTTATCCATTTTCTTCCTGATTTTTTTTTAATAGCGGGCTATCAAATGTTCCGCTTATTTTTTAAAAACGCTACTTTAAAACATCCAGCACCTTATACAATTTTCTAACTATCGCAGCCGCAGAGCCACTGTAGTTATTTACAACGATAGCAAATGTATAACCCCCAACATAACCCGTAAAGCTTTTGGCTCCGCCAATAGTTCCGCTTTTCATTTTAATTCCGTTAAAGTCGGGCAAGGCATTATTGAACGAACTAAACCAAGGGCGTGTTCTTGCATATTGCATAACTTTTACAAGAGCTTCGGATGTAATGCGGTTTTGAGGTGAAAGCCCGCTTCCATCAATCATATTTATTGAAGAAGGATCAATGCCGTTGCTTTTCCAAAAATTTTTAATAACTGAAATGCCACTGTCCGTAGAACCGGCTCTCTTCTTTTCGAAGCCTAATGTTTTCACCAAGTCTTCGCCATATAAATTAATGCTTCTTTTTAAAAACCAGTAATTAATACTGTCGAGCGTTGGCGAATAATGCGTTACTAATGTTGTAATGTTTTTTGGTAGCGGTGTTTTGTCTAATAAACTTTCATAGCCTGAAGTAACTGCCATCTTTATATCGATTCCTTTGGCTTTTAATGCATCTGCCAAAGTTGAGGTAAGCTGAAACGAAGGATTTGGAAACGAGCCTGAAATAGTGAAGCTGGTTTCACTTGGTGGAATAGTTCCTCGTACAAAACCAATATTGGCGTAGGGCGGCAAATAAATAAAGGCATTATCTCCGCTTCCCGGCTTACCTGCTGCCAACTCTGTTACCAGGCTTACATCATACAATTTTGGAACGGTAGTTACAATAGAAACTTTATCACCTGTTTTGCCCGATTTCAACTTCAGATCATATTGATTCTCTCTCCAGTTAAGAGCAGATACACCAGCACCATAATAATTACCAATGTCATCCCAGATCCAACCGCCCGGTATTGTTTGGCTTTCCCAGTTTTTATCGTAACCGATTATATTGCCGTTTACTTTTTTAATACCATTCTTATCAAATGATCTGGTCCACTCATTCAAAACCACCTGTTCTTTAGTATTGCTATACCGCCAGCTTCCCAAGGTCGGATCACCATAACCAATTAAATATACATTGCCATTTAGTACTCCATTATCAATTCTTCCCTCGTATGCTAATTCTGTCTTATAGCGGTAGTCAATTCCTAAAAGTTCAAGAGAGGCAGCGCTGGTTATTACCTTCTGGCTACTGGCCACAGCAAAACCAATGTGTGCATTTTTATCATAAAAAGTTTCTCCTGTTTTTTGTGCAACTACATAAAAACCGAGAATTGCGCCTTTCATCTGGCTGTCGGCTTCAAGGTTTTTAACCGCCTCATCTAACTTTTTCAACAGCCCCTGCCCTTCTGCAATTACAACCAGCAATAGTGAACCAACAAATAAAATAATACCTTTCATCCTTAAATAATTTTTCAGGGTACGATACAACTTTTATTCATTAAAGATGTTTTTTAGTAAAATTTTTGATCTGTTGAGCAAAAAATAGCTTTGAATGGTTATTTCATACTTATAATCACATTGCGCTAAAATTAGTTTATCCTGATAATTCTGCAAGTTATATGAACAGTGATCGCATAAATGCCTCCATTATTACAATTGGCGACGAACTATTGATTGGACAAGTAATAGACACCAACAGCGCCTGGATAGCTCAGGAGTTAAACAAGGCAGGCGTGTGGATAAAACGCCGGGTTGCGGTTGGTGATGTAAGAGATGAAATATGGAATGCATTGGATGAAGAAAGCAAGCATGCAAACCTTATATTAATTACCGGTGGACTTGGCCCTACAGCTGACGATATTACCAAGCCTTTGCTTTGCGAGTATTTTGGCGGCAAGCTTGTAGTAAACAACGAAGCACTTGAAAATGTGAAAAATATTTTTCAACGCTACCTCAATCGTCCTTTGTTAGAAAGCAATTTAAAACAGGCGGAGGTGCCTGATGTTTGTACGGTTATACAAAATAAACGGGGTACCGCTCCGGGAATGTGCTTTGAAAAACAAGGAAAGACATTCATTAGTATGCCTGGTGTACCACATGAAATGAAAGGGATGATGAGTGATTATGTTTTACCACGGTTGCCACAAATGTTTAACCTTTCTGCAGTTGTACACCGAACTCTGCTTACAGCAGGAATTGGCGAGTCGTTTTTATCGGAGAGAATTAAACATTTTGAATCTGCATTACCCAGGCATGTTAAACTTGCTTATTTACCCAACCTCGGTATGGTACGTTTACGCCTTACTGCTTCAGGAAAGAATATGGAAAAAATTACCGCCGAGGTAGGTAAATTATTTATAGAATTACAGCAGCAATTACAGGATGTGATGGTAATAAACGAAGATAAAACGCTTCAGGAAGCTGTTGGCAAAATCTTAACTGAAAATGGTAAAACCCTATCAACTGCCGAAAGCTGTACCGGCGGTTATATAGCCCATCTTTTAACCAGTATACCCGGGTCTTCCAGCTATTTTTTGGGAGGTGTTGTTGGCTATGATAATACCGTAAAAGAAAATGTACTTCTTGTTGATGAAGATACCATTGATAATGTTGGTGCAGTAAGCGAGGAAACGGTGTGGCAAATGGCACAAGGTGCAAAAGAATTAATGAAAACTGATTTTGCTGTGGCAGTAAGCGGCATTATGGGACCAGATGGCGGAACGGAACAAAAACCGGTGGGTACGGTGTGGATAGCAGTTTCAGGAAAGTCAAAAACACTCACCCAAAAAATTATGGTGAGGTATGAACGTCTTTTAAATATTCAAAATACAGCTACACAGGCTTTACTAATGTTGCTAAAGTTTATACGGGAGGAAGATGCCGGCAGGAAGTGATAAGTGCGCAATATCGATCGCTTAATTGTGTTGGGTGCAATGTTACCTTCAGCAACTCTTCCTGGAAATCAAAAAACACCTGCCGTAAGTTGCTTTTAGCACCGTGCTATCTATATGCGTTTGGCATTCCAGCCCTCCAATTTCACAATACTAATATACCTTTTCTTCTGCCAGGTCGGGAAGTGGATGTTCAAAGAAGCTGTCAAACATTAATCAGAGTGTTTAATTCGACATTATCTCTGTGTGCTTGGACTTGGCCTTCTTTGCGATAAAAGTGTTATACAATAGAAAATAGAACCGCGAAGATCGCTAAGAAACAACCCGCAAAGTGCTTAAAGAACTTACATTCGAAGTTTCTGAAACTCATTTTTAGACAGCTTCTGAAAGAACAATTGCTAAACACACTTTTGTTATACTTATCGTTAATTGTTCTTATCACTTAACAAACTGACTGTTATTAATGTTACTACTTCCCTTTTTCTAACGATTTTATCCATTCTGCAATTCTACGTGCTTCATTATCCGGCACCTGCGGCATGGGGGGCATTGGTGTTGGATAATCAGGCCAATGTTCAGGTTTAGGGCTATGAATAAGTTGAACAAGTTGTGCTATCGAATATTTGCGCTTAGCTACATCCTTATATGCAGGCCCTACCACCCTGGTATCCGGATTATGACAAGCAAGACAGGTATGCTTTTGCAAAAGGTTT
This sequence comes from Chitinophagales bacterium 62-2, assembly GCA_002050375.1. Taxonomy (GTDB): domain Bacteria; phylum Bacteroidota; class Bacteroidia; order Chitinophagales; family Chitinophagaceae; genus Segetibacter. Next base: position 6,217 of record MWYU01000675.1, on the reverse strand, counting down.
TTTACATCTGTGTAAGCAGGGGGTTTTGTTCTGCCTGCATTTGTTTTTGCAGAAAGTGTTTTGGTTGCATTGGCAAGTTTGTTAGCATTAACAGGTTTCGTTTCTTTTGCAGAAGAAGCCTTTTTTGAAGATGTTGGATTTAGCTTTGTTTCCCTAACCGGACTATTAGTACTTACTTCACTTAAAGATAGTTCAGTACCTCCGTTTTCAAGTTCAAAATAAGTCCACGGTTTTGACCTTGATGCAGTTTTTGTTCTAACCATCTTTACTTCGGCAGGTGTTACAAATGGGGATGTAGTATCAGTTGCTCTGCGGCGGGGGTTTACATTGCCGAATTCATATCTAACATAATTTACTACCGAAGCCACCCAATCATCAGAGTTTGCAGCTAATGGTGGCATTATAGAAGGATAGGTTTTGCCATCTACCGGTCCTGTTAAACCATGAAGTATGATTTTTACTAAGTTCAATTTATCTCCGCCCAGTCGTTTAGAAGCTCCTGCAAGAGGTGGAGCTGCTAAATCAGATGTTCCTGCAACAGTTATTCCTTTACCATTAGGTCCGTGGCAAGTTGCACAGAGCGAAGAAAAAGTGGCAGCGCCTGCCAGGATCATTTTTCTTTCATCAGCAGGCATATTGCCCAGCCTCGCCCCATATGTTTTTACATCATTATTTCTATCCATTGCTTTTTGCGCTGATGCAAACATATCATTGCCGGTGTTTTTAAGTTGTAGATCCTGCACAATCGCTACAGCTTTTTTATGTGCTGAGTTATAAAGCGATAATAATAGTTGTAATCGTACATCATGACCTGGATCGGTTTTTAGCTCTGCAAGCTTGTTCAATATTTCTTCATCATTCTTTTTTACAAATGACTCACTAATCCAAACTGCAGCTCTTCTTACTTGCGCATTTTCATCTTTCATTGCTGTAAACAAAATATCCTTATCTATTGCATTCAATCCATCCAATGTCCATAAAGCATGCAATCTTGCAAGAGCTGAAGGTCTTTTGGACAATGTTGCCTGCTGTCCCGATGCTATTTGTTTTAGCGTTGGAACCACTGATTTATCTCCTAAAATAATGATCTGTTTTTGCGCATTATCTCTCCACCAGCCATTCTTATGATCTAAGTATGTTACTAACTTATTTGCTGGTTCATTCAACATTTGCGGTTTAGGTTCCTGCTTATATCCATCATAAACCAATCGATAAATGCGTCCATGCCCTGTATTTTTTGCAAGTCCTTTTTCATCAATAGCTTTACGAAGAAATGACCCGGGCTTTGTCCAGTTACCTTGCTGAATGATGCCACGATGCATATCTACAATATAAAGATTACCATCAGGGCCGGTGTAAGAATTAACCGGCCTGAAATTCATATCGGTTGAAGCAATAAATTCCTGGCGGTAGTAAGCATTTTGAATAATTGTTTTCCCCTTTAAATTTATGACTTTAGCCCGGCGTATAATTCTTGCTACAGGTTCGCAAACAATATAATCACCAACAAGATCTTCGGGAAGCGTGTTTCCCCTATAAACAGATTGTCCGCAAGCACCTGTAAAATGGTTAAGCGTACTATCAGAGCGTAATCTTGGAAGACCACCCTGAACATCAGGAGTTGCAATAACAGGCCATACCTCTTGAAATTCGCTACTAAATTGATCAGGAAGATCAAGCGCACCATAAGCCGGGTTTATCTGCGCTCTTACCATAGGACTTTCACCGCCGGCACTCGAAAAGAATAAGCGTCCGTAGTTATTATGTGTTACTCCCCATTGTCCCCCCGGTCCACTTGGGATTGTATCGGCCTTCAACATTCCATTAGAGTAACGGAACCTTACCGGATCATAAGTTATATAAATATAATTGTCAAGGTTCCAGTCTAATCCGCTTCTTTGGTGTTCCATATTGGCATCGCTCACGTTATAATCATCCCTTTTAAAAACCACCCTTTTTTCATCTGCTCTTCCATCGCCATTGGTATCTCTATAACTGTTTATTGTAATGGTATTGGTTTCGTTTACAAGAAGTTCGTGGTTTACACATAATATCATTCGCGGAAGCAGGAGGCTATCAATAAATACACTGCTCTTATCCATTTTACCATCATTATCAGTATCCTCCAAAAGCATTACGCGGCTTATGTTTAACCGTTCTCCTGTCGCATCTGCATCCTGCATATAAGTAAGCATTTCTGCCACATACATTTTTGCATTACCATCCCAGGCAATAGCTACAGGCTCCTTTATCATAGGTTCGCTTGCTACAAGTTCTAAATGATAACCGGGAGGCACGTTAAACGATTTAAGACTTTCTTCAGGAGTTAAATATGCAACCGAAGGAGTAGGATTAAATAAACGATTTGGATACGGGTTACCCACTTTGCTTTGCGAAGTGTTTTTTGTTACTGTGCAGGTATAAATAAGCATACTAAACGCAAGCAATACTATGATTGAAAATATTCTTTTCATGTAATTGAGTAAATAGATTATTATTTTTTTAAAGAGGTTAGTTTTGCCTTTGGGTTTGCTCCCATAGCATATTGTATGCCTCCTAAAATATGTTGTAAATACAAAGGGTCTTCATAAGATTTATTATCATGTCCTAAGGCAGTATAAAAAGACCGGCCTCCCTCAAATTCATGGTACCAGCTCATAGGGTGAAACTCTCCATTTTCACCACCGGTATAACTGTTCTCATCAATAGTTATTAATACATGCAGGTCAAGCCCTATCCACTTAAAATTATATAATTCATCAAATCGCTTCCATGGTTTGGGTAAGTGCGCAGTTGCAATATTATCAGGGTCAACAATATTAAATACAGCCTCTTGTTGCTTTGGATGACTTTTAAAGTAAGCTCCGTTAAGCTCACCAAACCACGGCCAGTCATATTCTGTATCTGCTGAAGAATGCACGCCTACAAAACCGCCGCCATTTTTAATAAATTGTTCGAAAGCCTGTTGCTGCTGATCGTTAAGAACATTACCCGTTGTACACAAAAAAATTATAGCGGTATATTGTTTCAAATTGTTTGCAGTAAAGACTTCAGCATTTTCAGTTGTATCAACCTGAAAATTATTTTTAGTTCCTAATTCCTGAATGGCCCTTTTACCTGCTGCAATAGCTGAACCATGCCGGAAGCCGGAGGTTTTACTAAAAACAAGTACTTTTTTTTGTTTTGCTGAAACATACGCCGTTGACGATAACGCGATAATCAATAGTAGAATACGAAATATTTTTACACTATTTCTTTTCATAACGAACCTTAAATTAGAACCTTATATTGATATTTAAAACATTTGCACGCCTAAAAATATCCATTAAATATCTATAATAAGATTTAAACGGAGTGATTAGAATTGATTATTCATATTTCTTTAGCTCAGAGATTTATTCTCATTGTTTTCTTCTGCATTCAATCTATACTTACCCCTTTTGTTATCTGCCCCAAATCAAACATCTTTGCACATTCAGGTTGTATTAATGGTACAGGCAAAAAATATTAGTAACTTTTCTTCCTGGAGTAAATCTTCAGGTATAAAAAAAATCAGTATGGCTTTAGTTGACCTGGTGATGCCTAAGTTAGGCGAAAGTATAATGGAAGCAACCATCTTAAAGTGGACTAAAAAGGTGGGTGACACTGTAAAACAAGATGAAACCCTCCTGGAAATTGCTACCGATAAAGTTGACAGTGAAGTACCATCAACTTCAGAAGGCATACTATCAGAAGTTTTATTTAATGAAAATGATGTGGTGCTTATTGGTACTGTAATAGCTCGTATAAATACAAGTGAAACAGCAGATGTTCCGGAACAAGACGGGAACCCTCAACCATCTCCATCTTTACCCATCGACGAACAGGATGATGCCCCGGAAGAATATGTTCCATTTGTTCCTAAACCTGTTTCTATACCTGCTAAGCAAGGCGGTAGTAATAATAATAAATTCTTTTCACCGCTGGTTTTAAGTATAGCTAACAGCGAAGGTTTACCATTAAGCGAGCTGGAAAATATTCGCGGTACAGGTAATGAAGGCCGCGTTACAAAAAGGGATATTCTGCAACACATTGCGGATAAAAAAGCAGGCAAACCTTCGGCTGCTGCACTTAACATTCAAAAAGCTCAGACTGCACAAGCTGAATTGCAGCAACAACAACCTACTTCTGCAATTCAGCATCCAATCGAAACTAAATCTCCGCAACCTCAACCTGCCCCTGAAGCAGATATAACTGTAGCAGGCTCTAATGCCGAAACGAAAATTGCTCCTGCAACCAATGAAACAGCGTTAGCATCAGAACAATTTTTTAGCGCACCAACGGGTAATGTTGAAATTGTAGAAATGGACAGAATGCGTAAGGTGATAGCAAAACATATGGTAAGCAGTAAACAGACCAGCGCACATGTGACCAGCTTTGCCGAAGCAGATGTAACCAATATGGTTATGTGGAGAGAAAAAGTAAAAAACCAGTTTGAAAAACAGGAAGGCTCAAAGATCACTTTTACACCGATGTTCATTACGTGCTTAACAAGAATAATTAAGCGCTATCCTTACATAAACTGTTCGGTTGAAGGTGAAAAAATAATCTTTAGAAAAGATATTAATATAGGAATGGCTACTGCCTTGCCAGGTGGCAACCTTATTGTGCCTGTAATTAAAAATGCAGATCATCTAAACCTTGTTGGTCTGACTAAATCGGTAAATACCCTTGCTGATAATGCACGTAATAACCGGCTTAAAGCTGATGATACAAGTGGTGGCACCTTTACACTAACCAACGTTGGTACTTTTGGCAGTTTAATGGGTACACCCATTATTAATCAACCGCAGGTTGCGATACTCGCTGTTGGCGCTATCAAAAAGCGCCCGGTGGTTATAGAAACCGTTGAAGGCGATTCAATTGGGATACGGCACATGATGTATTTATCATTAAGCTACGATCACCGGGTGGTGGATGGCAGTGTTGGTGCAAGCTTTTTAACAGAAGTGGCTAAGGAATTTGAAAAGTGGGATAGTGATACACCATGGTAATTAAATCTAGTGTGATTAACCTTGGTAATAGTGGATGGTATATACTTTGTATGATTTTAAAATATGGTTACGCAAAGATTTCGCAAAGCAATTATAATAACGATCGCTTTATTAACAGGGTTTAAAGGACGAACTCAAACACCAGGATTAGGACATTGGAATGTTATTAATGCTAGGTACGACATTAATAAAACCTGGAACCTCTTTGTTGAAGGACAAGCACGCTCACAAAAACTTCCCTACGACTATTTTTACAACGAAATAAAAGGCGGCTTAGGATATACTCCTGCCCGTGGCACAAATCTCTTAGTTGGTGTGGGAAAGTATACTACTTATCAACTTAATGGAAATTTCAAATCTCCTGTTCAATTCCGGGAGTTTAGATTGTGGGAACAACTAACTTTTAATAATGAAGCAGGTCCTTTAAAGTTTGAGCATCGGTACCGGATTGAACAACGGTTTTATAAAGGTGGCAACTACCGCAATCGTTTCAGATATAGAATAAATGCTACACTTCCTATCCCGAACTCCAGAGTTTACATAAATGGTTTTGAAGAAGTTTTTCTTACTAACAGAACTCCCTACTTTGAACGTAACCGGCTTTATGTTGGTGCCGGTTATAAATTTACTTCTGTTTTTACCTTTCAGGTCGGTTATGTATCTCAATACGACTACAATAGAAATATAAATCCTTACACTAAAAAATTTCTTCAAACTTCTCTCTTATTCAATCTTAATAAGCATCAAAAGCAAGAGGCTAAACAACCGGCAACTGACGAGTGATGTTAATGGTGTAATAGCACAATTAGTTAAAAAGATTATTTTATAGGTGCCCAGGTTTATATTTAATTCTACCTTTTAAAGCATGAAGTATAAATAATTAATTTCGGAACTTTATTAACTCAGCTATGGATAGATTAGCGGGCAAAGCATTCATATTAATTCTTTCATTTTTTTTTCCCACGTATCTATTCGGTCAGGCAAATACTACCGGAAGTTGGAATGTTATTAATACTAAAGTTCATTTCGATAATAATAAGGGCTTTATATTTTTTGAAGCTGTACTGAGAGCACAAAAACTTACTTCTAATTTCAATTACCATGATCTCAAAGCGGGTATCGTATATAATCCTTCAGATAATTTAGGAGTGCAGTTCGGAGTAGGTGATTTTACTACTTATAAC
>MWYU01000506.1 GCA_002050375.1 Chitinophagales bacterium 62-2 | reverse complement strand
CCCAGAACGGCACTGCATATACGGGAACAGTTTCAGCCCAAACTTATTATTCAACCATTTGGGCAACCCTTACAGATCAGTTTGTAACCGATGCTGACTTTGTAAAGCTGCGACAGGTTACTTTGGGATACACGTTTCCGAAAACATTTCTCTCTAAAACAATTCAGTCAGCAAGCATCTCTTTGGTTGCACGTAACCTTTGGATAATTTATAATGCTGCAAGAAATATAGATCCGGAATCGAGTTACAGTAATTCAAATGCGCAGGGGCTTGAGAATTTCGGTCTGCCTACCGCACGCAGTTATGGACTAAACCTCCAGTTAAGATTTTAAGATTAATAACTCAACAACCTGTATTAAAAAATCAGAAACAATGACTCATACTATAAAAGCTTTAAAGACCGGCGTAGTGAAAGTGGGAGTTATAGCAATGCTGCTCACTTCCTGCGATAAGGGGTTTGAAGAACTGAACAAGAACCCCAATGTATATACAGAGCCCGTTATTGGCAACCTCTTTACTACAAGCTTAATCAGAACGGCAGGTGTAGGAACGGCGGACAGAAACCGCACGAACATAAAATATTTTGGAGCTACGATGCAGTACATGGCAGCTCTCGGAACTAATTGGTCGGGTGATAAGAATTTTGAAAATGGCCAGTTTGGGGATTTTTTCGAGACGGCCTACAATGTTCATCTCAAAGAACTTCAGCAGGTTCTTGCTTTAACAGAGGGTAAACCTGAAATGGTTAATCAAAATGCTATTGCTAATATTTGGCGCGTTTTTATCCTTCACCGCGTTACAGACCTTTATGGTGATGTGCCTTACTCCGAAGCAGGCCAGGGATTTTTAACGGGTAATTTCAAGCCCAAATATGACAAGCAATCCGATATCTATCCAATGATGCTCAGCGCACTTGAAAGTGCGGCTGGGAAATTAGATGCAGCAAAACCTTCTTATGGAGCTTCTGACGTTATATACCAGGGTAGCGTACCAAAATGGAAAACATTTGCTTATTCAATGATGTTAAGATTAGGTATGCGGCTAACAAATGTAGACGCTGCCAAATCGAAAGAGTGGGTACAAAAAGCTATAGCCGGCGGGGTAATGAAGAGCAATGCTGATATAGCCAAACTAAATCACGTAGTTGGTAATACAAATACCGAAAACCGGGACGCCGCTGAACTGAAACGAGAAAGTTTTCCCGAGTCAAACGTAGGCAAAGGGCCTGTAAAACTTGGTAAAACTTTAATAGATTTATTACAATCTTATAACGATCCCCGGTTACCTTTCTACGCAACATTGTGGGAGGGCAACATTCTTTCGATGCAGGCTGCTAAATTGCCAACTACTACCAATCCCGCCCTTCAAAAAGGACTGCCCAACGGCTATGATGCAAGTACTATAAAGCAGGTAATACCGAATTGGAGTAATGATATGCTTGTTAGTTACTCCGAGCCAAATACCGGTACGATAGCCAGCCTTAGCGCTCCTACTGTTTTGCAAAGTTATGCTGAAGTAGAGTTTTTGTTAGCTGAAGCCGCCCTTCGGGGTTGGGAAAGTGGCAGTGCTGCAGCACACTATAATGCAGCCATTAATGCATCTATGAAATCTACTACACTATTTCCAACCAACGCTTTTAACTACTCTATTTCCCAAACTGCTATTGATAATTACCTTGCAGCAAATCCTTTAAACGGAGCCACCTTTGCTTTGCAAATGGAACAGATCCACACGCAATTTTATTTAGCCCACTTTATGTGGTACGATTTCTTCGAAGCCTGGTCTAACTTTCGTCGTACAGGTTATCCCAACCTTATACCACCCAATTATCCGGGTAATTTTACCGGGGGCAAACACCTTTTACGGCTTCGCTATCCAATAAGTGAGGCTTCGCTTAATAAGGCAAATTATGAAGCGGCCGTCGCTTCTCAGGGTCCTGATTTATATACTACACCTGTGTGGTGGGATAAGTAACCAGAATACAAAGTGAAGAAAGCTTTATCACAGGTATTATAGTGAAAATAAATCTTGCATAGCTTAATCATCATAATTCTTATTCTTAAAAAATAATCGCATGAAAAATAATCGCAGGGAATTTATTAAAAAAAGTTCTTCGCTGGCTGCCACTTTTTCTGTTGCAGGACTAAGCGGATATGCAGTATCAGGGGAAACAGGGGGTAAAAAAATTCCTGCGAACAACCCTGATAAAAAATTAGAATGGCCTCTTGCCGATAATCCTAATACTCCCAAAATGTGCGTTGGAGCTTCAAGGGATGCAGATGAAAAAGTAATGCGACAGATAAAGCAGATCGGTGTTGATTATGTACTGATGGGTGGTCCACCTATTCCCTGGACACAGGAAGGTTTGCGCGCTATTATGGATCGATTTAAAGCAAATGGCTTAACCGTAATCAACATGATGATTGGCGGACATCCAAATACTATTTATGGTCGTGAAGGACGGGATGCTGAGATTAAAAACATACAAGATTCACTCCGGGCGGCAGGTGCAGCGGGCCTGCCGGTGGTGGAGTATAATTTTTATGCAGACAGGCTAATGGAAGGCTACTACGAAAAGAAAGCACGTGGAGGAGCGAGCCATACAGCATTTGATTACGCTCCTGTAAAAGACCTTCCTGCTAAACCTGAGATAGGTAAGCTTACTGCCGCAGAGCTTTGGAATAATCTTACTTACTTTCTTAAAGCTGTAATCCCTGTTGCAGAAAAGGCAGGCGTTCGTATGGCACTGCATCCAAACGACCCCCCCATTCCTGTTAGCCACGGCTCCGCACAAATTATGGCTACTCTTGCAGATTGGAAACGGCTTATTAGCATTGTTGACAGTCCATCGAACGGCATGACTTTCGATTGTGGTGTTACCCGCGAAATTGGTGAAGACCCGGTAGAAGTATGTCGCTTTTTAGGAAAGCTTGACCGGATAAATCATGTACATTACCGCAATGTTATAGTTGACCAACCTTATGTAAAATACGCAGAAGTTTTCCTTGACGAAGGGCAGGTAAACATGTTCAATGTTATGAAGGAATTGGTTGGAATGGGATATAAACATGGACTTTATCCCGAACATCCAAGAGCACTTGATTACGATAGAGACCATCCCGGTGGAATAAAGAACCAATACCCGGGCGGAGGCGGTTACGCGGGTGAAACATATAACGTCGGCTTTGCCCGGGCGATGAAGCTGGCAGTTATGTCAATGTAAGTTTACATAATAGGTTCACTTAAGGATGGTTTTTAATGCCAGCAAAGATTAAAAAGCTTCGTACCTTACTTATTACATTAATTCATTAGTTAATTTTCTAACATCTTCTACATAAAAATAAAAGTCATGAAAGATAATCGTAGGGACTTTATAAAGAAAAGCGCCTCTCTTGCGGCAGCAGTATCTATGGGTGGATTTACTTCCTCTATGGCTAATCCGCTAATTACAAAAGAAAAAGGTCGCGATGGTGCATCAAACTTAGCTAAAGATGCAGGTATGCAAGCCAGCGAGGCTTATTTTAGCGGCATGAATGAACGCAAAATTGCATTGTTAAAACAAATGGATGTATTTGGTGCTGTCGGGGGAATAAATACAAAGATGGTAGGTTTAGATGATGCAAAGCCTTACGAGGAAAAGTCCGTATTAGCGGTAAAACAAGCGTGGAGTAAAGTAGGATTAAATTTTAATGTGGTCGAAGGTCCGCCTTCACTTGGCGAAAAGACAAAACTGGGTCTTGATGGAAGAGATGAGGAAATCGCGAATTTTATCACCTTTATGAAAAGCATGTCTAAGGCCGGTGTTGATACTATCTGCTATAACTGGATGCCTGTTATTGGATGGTATAGAACTGACAATGCGAAGGTTGGTCGCGGAGGCGCTTTAGTAACTGCTTTCAATTATGAGGACATCAAAAATGCGCCTGCTACTCAATACGGCCAGGTGTCGAAGGAAACCCTATGGAAGAACCTCGAGTATTTTTTAAAAGCAGTTGTTCCGGAAGCAGAGAAAGTAGGTATGAAGCTGGCTATGCATCCTGATGATCCGCAGGTGGACAGCATTAAGGGAATATCACGGATTATGACCACAGTAGATAATTTTAAAAAATTAATAGACCTTGTTCCAAGTCCAAGTAATGGAATAACATTATGCCAGGGAAATTTTTCACTGATGGGTGCAGATATACCAACCATTACAAAGTATTTTAGTAAGAGAAAACTCATTCATTTTGTTCATTTCCGTAATGTGCGGGGCGGCAAATTCAAGTTCGAAGAAACCTTTCATGATGAAGGGCAAATCGATATGTATAAGGCAATGGAAGCTTACTACAATGTTGGTTTCCGCGGTCCGATAAGGCCGGATCATGTGCCTACGATGGCCGGCGACAGCAATGACTTCCCCGGTTATAGCACCATCGGATCTCTATTTGCGTGGGGTTATATAAAGGGTCTTATGGAGGGTGTTAGTAAGGGTAAGAATAAAGCTTAAAACTTTTTTTTAACCGTTATCATTCTTAGATAAAATCACCCTGCCAGCCAATCCTTTACATTACTTCTATCCAATTTACTGCTCAATTTTAACGGTTAAGCAAGAATGTGTAAGGCTGCTAAAAGATACTTATCAATATTCAAGAAAAATAACAATAACAAATATAAAGCTATGGTACAAAATGACAGTGTTAACATAGATGAAGAAACTAGAAGCTAATTAGGGTTACGGCTATGTGATGAACCTATAAACGCTGAAATAGCACGGGATGCAAGAGTATTTGTATATCCGCATTTAGATAAAGTGTTTGTTATGGAAAGTGATCTTTATGGTAATACGATGCCTAAAGATTCTTGTTTCTTAGCTTTTTATGGTCAACATGGACTTATAGGAAAGCATTTAAAAGTTGAAACACTTAAGAACGCGAGTTTACAGGATATGAAAGCAATGGTACAAAGTAATATAGACAGCTGAAAAAATAAAACTCCGGGGGTGAATGTTATAATAACGTGGCAATAGTTTATAAGGTTGCTTTACGATTCTTCATAGTAACAACATCACATATTCCAATTGATGATTCAAGTCTTGCGACAGGGATGTAGTGGAAGAATTAGCCTTACCCTATTATTTATTTAATGACGCTGGTGAACATATTACTTTAGCGTCGCCAAACGGTGGTGAACATATTACTTTAGCATCAACTAACGGTGGTGATTCCAATAGATCCCCAGAGTGAAACGGATGAAGTTACAACAGAAAATATGCACCGTTCTAAAGCCGATATTGCAATAAGTGCCTGTGCCTGCATGATCGTAATTGCAGGTAGCAGCAATTATAGAATTATTTAGTGCTTATTTAAGGGAATATCACGGATTATGACTACAGTAGATAATTTTAAAAAATTAATAGACCTTGTTCCAAGTCCAAGTAATGGAATAACATTATGCCAGGGAAATTTTTCACTGATGGGTGCAGATATACCAACCATTACAAAGTATTTTGGTAAGAGAAAACTCATTCATTTTGTTCATTTCCGTAATGTGCGGGGCGGCAAATTCAAGTTCGAAGAAACCTTTCATGATGAAGGGCAAATCGATATGTATAAGGCAATGGAAGCTTACTACAATGTTGGTTTCCGCGGTCCGATAAGGCCGGATCATGTTCCCACGATGGCCGGCGACAGCAATGACTTCCCCGGTTATAGCACCATCGGATCTCTATTTGCGTGGGGTTATATAAAGGGTCTTATGGAGGGTGTTAGTAAGGGTAAGAATAAAGCTTAAAACTTTTTTTTAACCGTTATCATTCTTAGATAAAATCACCCTGCCAGCCAATCCTTTACATTACTTCTATCCAATTTACTGCTCAATTTTAACGGTTAAGCAAGAATGTGTAAGGCTGCTAAAAGATACTTATCAATATTCAAGAAAAATAACAATATTAAATATAAAGCTATGGTACAAAATGACAGTTTTAACATAGATGAAGAAACTATAAGCAAATTAGGTTTACGGCTATGTGATGAACCTATAAACGCTGAAATAGCACGGGATGCAAGAGTATTTGTATATCCGCATTTAGATAAAGTGTTTGTTATGGAAAGTGATCTTTATGGTAATACGATGCCTAAAGATTCTTGTTTCTTAGCTTTTTATGGTCAACATGGACTTATAGGAAAGCATTTAAAAGTTGAAACACTTAAGAACGCGAGTTTACAGGATATGAAAGCAATGGTACAAAGTAATATAGACAGCTGAAAAAATAAAACTCCGGGGGTGAATGTTATAATAACCTGGCAATAGTTTATAAGTTTGCTTTACGATTCTTCATAGTAACAACATCACATATTCCAATTGATGATTCAAGTCTTGCGACAGGGATGTAGTGGAAGAATTAGCCTTACCCTATTATCTATTTAATGACGCTGGTGAACATATTACTTTAGCGTCGCCAAACGGTGGTGAACATATTACTTTAGCATCAACTAACGGTGGTGATTCCAATAGATACCCAGAGTGAAACGGATGAAGTTACAACAGAAAATATGCACCGTTCTAAAGCCGATATTGCAATAAAGTGCCTGTGCCTGCATGATCGTAATTGCAGGTAGCAGCAATTATAGAATTATTTAGTGCTTATGGTCTTATAATAGTTCCATCGCTTTTGCGAACCTGCCAGTTTGATTTGGTGCCAATTGGGTATTTGGCTGCCTCTTTTTCATTTACATCTACTCCAAGACCAGGAACTTCATTTACTGACATATACCCGTTATTCATTGTTGGGCAACCCGTAAATATGGTTTTTAATTTATCTGAAAAATGAACTGCCTCCTGAATTCCAAAATTCCATACAGCTAAATCAATATGAGCATGAGCAGAATGACCTACGGGTGAAACATCGCCGGGACCATGAAAGGCAGTCTTAATATTAAACCATTCACCTAAACGGGCAATTTTCATAGCAGGAGTTATGCCTCCAATTTGTGAAACGTGTACACGGATATAGTCAAACCATTGGTTAACCATAGGCATCTTAAATTCATTTATGTTATTGAATAATTCGCCCATAGCAATCGGAACACTGCTGCTCATTCGAAGCTGCTTAAACCACTCCATGTTTTCAGGCGAAAAAGGATCTTCAATAAAATAAGGATGATAATCTTCAACAGCCTTAATCATATTTATAGCATCCATTGGTTGAACACGCTCATGGACATCATGCAGCAATTCAACATCATCCCCACAAACTTTACGTACCATTTCAAACATCTTTGGTACGGATTTCAGGTAGGCACGTTCATTCATATAAGTATCACCCTCATAGCCAAATCCCGCTGCTTTAAAGTCAGGTTTTTGGGCTAAAGCGCCTGTTCCTCCATAACCGCCCTGCTGTATCCTTATATGCCGGAAACCCTGGGCCATATATTTCTGCACGCTTTCAGCAACCGCTTCAGGAGTGTTTCCACTGGCATGTTCATAACAATCTACGGCAAACCTGCTCTTGCCACCTAATAACTGGTAAACGGGCATGTTAGCACGCTTACCTTTTATATCCCATAATGCTTCATCAAGGCCGCTTAATGCATTATTCAAGACTGGTCCATTACGCCAGTAAGAACTTACATAGGCTGAATTCCACATGTCCTCGATGTTGTCAACATCTTTGCCGACACAAAAATCATTAAGATAGCTGTTTATTGCTGTAACCACTGCCACTGCCCTTTGGTTAAACGTGGCGCAACCCAAACCATATAAACCAGGCTCGGTAGTTTCAACTTTTACAACTATCAGGTTGATGCCTTCCGGTGCGGTTGCAATAGCTTTTACGCTTTTGATTTTTACTACCGGCATGCCGGCTTTGTAGCCATTAGGGATTGGTTTTTTTTGAGCATTAGCAATGGGGCTTCCAAGCAGCCCAAAAAGACCTGCGGTTGAACCCAACGCAAGCTTTTTCATCGTCTCTCTGCGGCTGGATGAAAATTCAGTTTCAGATTTTTTCATGTGTGGTTGTTTTTAAGTTTTACTTTTCAGATTAGGTTAATGCAATAAGTTTTACTTTTTCAGATTTGCGGGTAAGTAAATGAATGATAATCCAGGCAATCAAATAAGTAAATCCGCAAAGGGTAAATATTAAGTGATAGCCTCCTGCAAGGTTGCCTGCTGATTTATAGCTATCCAATAAGCTTCCAATTAATATTGGAAATAAGATGCCCCCAATTGCCCCGGCCATACCGGCAATACCAACCACTGAACTAACAGCTTCGGTAGGAAACATATCGGAGGCCATAGTAAATACGTTAGTCGCCCAGGCCTGGTGTGCTGCCACTGCCAGGCTTATAAGACCTACTGCAATCCATGCCTCTTTCGCAAACTGCGCGAGGATGATAGACACTTCCAGGAATGCAAATAGGATAAGAACTGCTTTCCTCGCTTTTAAAACCGGCCAGCCTTTTTTGATTAACCTTGATGACAGGTATCCGCCACCAATGCTTCCGATGGTGGTGGCTGCATAAATAATCATTAGCTGGAGGCTTGGTTTTTTAAGATCGAGGCTAAAAATGGAAGAGAAATACGAGGGTAACCAAAACAAAAAAAACCAGTAAATGGGATCAATGAGACCTTTACCGGTAATCATAGCCCACGTTTGGGGAAACAGAAATAATCTCTGCCATTTTACTGTATGCGTTGCACCTGCTTTATCAATCTCACTGTCTTGCCCGCCGGTGATGTAAGCATACTCTTCAGTTGCCAACCGTTTTTGTTTGGCCGGAATATCATAATAGATTAACCAGAATATTAACCAGACAAAGCCTAATGCACCGGTGATCCAAAAAACCTCCTGCCATCCATAAAAGTTTAAAATTAAGGGAACAATAAGCAGGGCGGCAACTACGCCAATGCTTGTTCCTGCATTAAATAACCCGGTTGCTAATGCCCTTTCTTTTTTAGGAAACCACTCTGCTACAGTCTTCATTGCTGCAGGAAAATTACCAGCTTCTCCTAACCCTAATCCAACCCTTGCTACTCCAAAACCAAAAGCACTCCGGGCTAAAGCATGAAGCATACCGGCAATGCTCCAAACTACAATGGTAATAGTATACCCGAGCTTAGTACCTATTTTATCAATCAACCATCCAAAAGACACCAGCCCAACGGCATAGGCAGCGGTGAAGGCCATAACAATATGAGCAAAATCAGTTTCTGTCCAGTTAAATTCTTTTTCCAGTATTGGTTTCAGCAAACCAATTATCTGGCGGTCGAGATAATTTATGGTAGTAGCAAAAAACAACAAGACTACTATGAGCCATCGGTAGTTTTTAATTTTCGTAGCAGGCATTCAGTAATTTTCGGATAAGAAAGGAATATGTTATAACCTTCATCCTCTTTGATTCAGTAGTGTTCAATAACTCAGTTTAGGGCAGGCTATATAATCAGCAATTTTCACGCAAAGACGCAAAGAGAAACATACGCAAAGTCGCCAGGTAGAAAACTTTGCTCCTTTGCACCTTTGCGTGAAAAATAATACATTATCTCCTCACTAAATGACATTGCCCCGTACCAGTTTATTTATCCCACCAAACCCGTGTGTTTAAATCATTTTTACCTTGTACTGCAATAGCCGCATTTAAGTTGGCTGAATTGGTGATGATCTCA
Source organism: Chitinophagales bacterium 62-2 (assembly GCA_002050375.1). Lineage (GTDB taxonomy): Bacteria > Bacteroidota > Bacteroidia > Chitinophagales > Chitinophagaceae > Segetibacter. The sequence continues at coordinate 3,665 of MWYU01000506.1, read as the reverse complement.
CTATCCGGGTACGGCAGTCGACGAATAAAGTCGCCCGTAATTTCTGAACCTGGGTAAGGATTTTTAGTTAGTGCCGGATACCCGCTTCTACGGAAGTTAGCAAACAATTCAGGGCCATTCATGAAAGAAGCCACCCAATACTGCGTGTTGATCTGCTCATATGCTGTGCTCATATTAAGGGGGTTGGCAGTTAGATAGGTTTGTATGGCAGGTTCACTTATAGCGGCGCTGGCATCATATTCTGCCATTTGTTGCATGTGAGCTCTTATGCCAGATTGAAACAACTGATTTGCATCGCCGGTAGCCCATCCCCTTACAACAGCCTCTGCTAAAAGCAATTGGGTTTGCGAATAAGTTACATGATATTCGGGGGAAGTTACTTTAAGAATGGTGTTTAAATTTACCTGCGAGTAATCGTAAAGGCTGGCCACTCCATACGTTGCGAAAGTATTTTTAATTGATACATCATCATAACCCATAGGCATACCAATTTGCAAAGCCGGGTCTGAAGTGGTGCGGGGAGCCGCCTGCTCCGCACCTGACTTTGCCCCCACGTGCCTATATGCAATGGATCTAAGACGCGGGTCATTGTTGTTTTTGAGATAATCTACAAATGGTTGGGCTAAGTAAAAATTTGCTTTTTCACGTGCGGTTAAATGCACGGCTATCCAATTATTAAATAATGATGTATGCCGTAAAGCAGCATTATCACTGTTTGATTGCATTAATCCACCTGCAACAGCTTTTGCAACGTATGTTTTTGCTACATCAGGGGCTACTTTTGTAAGGCGCATTGCTGCTCTTAACAACAGGGAATTACCAAATCTTTTCCATTTAATAATATCCCCTCCATACAATATATCACCCGACGAAGTGGGTTTTGAAGCATCTAAGGCTGCAGTTGCCTCATCCAACTCTTTTAATATATCCTTGTAAATTAATTCCTGTTTATCATATTTAGGTTGAATTGTTCCTGAAATAAAACCTTGTGCTGCTTCAGTATAAGGTATATCGCCATAAGTATCGGTTAATATCATAAATGCATAGGCCTTCCATATCCTGGCTTCGTTGTAGAGGTTAGTGCGGTTATTATCGTCTTTGGTCTTTTGAACAGCATCAACGGTTTGCTTTAAAACATTCCGGTAGAAATTAGTCCACACCGGGGTTGTATTTCCGGGATTGAAGATATTATAATTTCCTCCTGACAATGAACTTCCAAACGGAGTTATGATCTGTTGAACGATGCCAAAATTATAAGTGAGCATTTGCAATGTAGCAAAATTATCAGGATAGGTGGCTTCTATAATTGCCCGGTTCATTATGAACTGGGCATCGAGGGTAGTGGGGTCAACCCTGTTTACATTTAACTCATCGAAACCCTTATCGCAACTTGAAAGCATACATATTACCGTAAGCATTCCAAGTAAATAAGTTTTAATATTTTTCATAATTTAATTTTTATTGAGCTATAATAATTTCAACAGTTTAAAATTTAATGTTTAGGTTAACTCCAATACTTCTTGTTGGCGGAACTGCAGTCCAGAAGTCAAGACCGGTTTCATTATCTGATATGTTAGCAATGTTTTCGGGATCCATATTTTCAGTCCATTTCTTTAGTATGAGCACATTGTTTGCTACAGCGCTGAGTTTTAACCCTTTTACAAACTTTACATTCTTCATGTATTTTGTAAAATCATATCCCAAAGTGATCTGGCGTAACTTCCAGAAACCTGAATTAAAAACAAAATCTTCATTTACCCCAAGTACATTAGGCGTCTCGTAAAAGGGCTGAATATCAGATTTTGTAGTATTTGCTTTTCCATCAGGGTTAACACCATCTCCAATTACATAGCCTTCTGCCCGACCAACCAAAGTTCTTTTATGTAATCCGTGCCGTAAAGCATTCATATTTGAACCGGCAATCATTTTTGCACCTAACTTAAAGTCAATTAATGTGGTTAAAACAAGTCCTTTATAATTAAATGTGTTAGTTATACCACCGAAATATTTAGGCAGAACATTGCCAACATACGAATCAAAATTATTTCTTAGAGGTCTTCCGCTATTAGCATCAAACACTTGCCTGCCCTGGTCATCTCTTCTATATAAAAAAGTGTACAATGCACCAATAGGTTTACCAACAACCTGTTTAACAAAACGACCACCGCCACCACCAACTGATATTACTGTATCTGCCGGATTTAATCCTAATTGTAAAACTTCGGATGTATTATAAGAAACATTCGCACTTACATCCCATCTGAAAGAGGTGGTTTTAACAGGGGACACTGTAAAAAGCATTTCTAAACCCTTATTCATGCTTCGGCCAACGTTTATTAATTGATTAGTAAATGATGATGCATCTGACACTTGTGCTGCTAAAATTTGATCGTTCGTTATTTTACGGTAATAGGAAACGTCTAAACCAATTTTACTATTGAATAATTTTAATTCTATTCCAAATTCAGCTTCTGATACTCGTAACGGGCGAAGATCTGCATTTGGAATTTGCGAAGCATTAATACCACCAACAGGTATAAGCTGTCCGGAAGGATTAGGGAAAAGATTATTATTTACCGAATAATATAAAACATTAGAATAGGGAGCAACATTATCATCACCTACCTCTGCATAAGCAGCTCTCAACTTTCCATAAGATAACCAATTAGGTAATTTATTAATAGCATCAGAGAAGATAAAGCTTCCGGTTACAGAGGGATAAAGAATGCTTCGGTTTGCAGGAGCAAGTGTAGAGAACCAATCGTTACGACCGGTAACATTCAAGAACAATAAACTTTTATAAGAGAACTCAACGGCCCCGTACAAAGAATTTACTTTCCTTTCAGTTTTACTATATAACGGATCTTTTATCCTTCCATTCAATATAGTATACAGACCTCGCTGAACAAAATCAGTTACACTTACACTATTATATTCCATCCGGCGATACATCTGGTTGCCTCCCAAAGTAAGATCTACACCAAAATCATTTATTTTACGATTTGCCCCGAGTAAAAAGTCATAGTTCCTTTCTCTAAAACGGCGAACATCCTGAGTATATGAACCATTTATAAATCCGGTAGGAGCCGCAGGAATAGGGGCATAGCCGTTAGGTATATTATAGTCCTGGCCTCGCGTATACATATCCTGCGCAATTCTTCCCTGTAAATACATCCAGCTATTTATCTGATACCTTAAAGCAATATTGCCAATCTTTCAAGTCTTAACCCTGATGATATAGAATCTATGACGGTTTTAAAAGGCGCTACTGCATCAGCCCTATATGGTTCAAGGGCTAAGGATGGCGTTGTTATGATCACAACAAAAAATAAAGGATCAGGTAAAGGGATTGGAGTAGATTATAACATTAACTATACTGAAGATACTCCTTTGGATTTTACTGATTTTCAGTATGAATATGGACAGGGTGAGAGAGGCGTCAGGCCTACTACAGCTTTTCCCCAGTCGGGCGTATGGAGTTTTGGAGAAAAGTTTCAGCCCGGTATGACCCAGGTTTTATTTGATGGCAAAACATATCCTTACGAGCCTGTTTATGACAGGTATAAAAAGTTTTATAGAACAGGTAAAAATCTCACTAATACTGTTACACTTTCTAATGGCGGAGAAAATGGAGGCTTTAGCCTCTCTCTGTCAAACACCGACAA
>MWYU01000642.1 GCA_002050375.1 Chitinophagales bacterium 62-2 | reverse complement strand
TTGTAAGGGTAAAACCCTGATCCACTAATAAACTTAAGACTCCCGGGGTACTATTCAAAAGATGTCCGGTTAGGTTTATAGACAGTTTTAGCAACAACACCTAACTCAACTTTTTCAAACATCTCAACTAACTTCTCATTATCAGTTAGTGCTAATTTAATATTAGATTTTTTGATGTCTAAAGCATTTTTAGCAAATGAACCAGTATAATGACCACGCCTTTTTCTACTCTTTTTTTATTAGTTTCCAATACTCCAAAAAATGCCTGAACTTTTTTAGTTGATGAGGAACTTTGACCAGATAAACTTACCACACTCCCAAAATTGAAGTCTTTAAAATTATATAAGTAAGTCCGTGCACCTAACATCTGTCGCTTAAATAAAAAATATTCATTGCAGGTTTGCCACAGGTTTATATTTGCACAACTTTTTAAAAAGCGAATGATGAAAGTAATGAAGTTTGGCGGCACCAGTGTAGGTAAGCCTGAAAGAATGCATAGTATAGCTGAGCTTATAACTAAAGAAAGTGAGCCTGCAATTGTAGTTTTAAGTGCTTTAAGCGGAACGACAAATGCTTTAGTTGAGATTAGTAAAAATTTAGCGGAGAATGAACGTAATGTGGCGAAGCAAAACATCGATAAGCTTGAACAGCATTATGAAACTTTTATTGAAGGACTTTTAAAAACCCCTGAAGCTAATAAAAAGGCACACCTCGCTATTGGCGAGCACTTTGAATTTTTAAATATCATTTTAAAGATTTCTTTCAGCGAAGCATTGAATAAAGATATTCTTGCGCAGGGCGAGTTGATGAGCACGAAATTATTTTCGGCTTATTTAGATGAAGCAGGCATTGGTCATGCATTATTACCTGCTCTTGATTTTATGCAGATTGATGCCCACGAAGAGCCCCAGATAGGCAACATTAAAGTGAAGCTTAGCCAGTTAGTAGCACAGCATAAAGACAAGAAAATATTTATTACACAAGGCTACATTTGCCGCAACAGCAAAGGCGAAGTTGATAATTTAAAAAGAGGTGGAAGCGATTATAGCGCTTCATTAATTGCTGGTGCTATTAATGCAAGTGTTTGCGAAATCTGGACCGATATCAGTGGCATGCATAACAACGATCCGAGGGTTGTTAAAAAAACAGTTGCCATCGATCAATTGAGTTTTGATGAAGCTGCTGAGCTTGCATATTTTGGGGCTAAAATATTACATCCCGCTTCCATCTGGCCTGCACAGCATTACAATATTCCTGTACGATTATTAAATACAATGGAGCCTGAAGCAAAAGGAACATTGATAACTGAAGAAGCAGGCAGTGTTGGTGTAAAAGCAGTAGCGGCTAAAGATGGGATTGTTGCTATAAAAATTAAGAGCAGCCGAATGTTACTTGCCTATGGTTTTTTGAGAAAAATATTTGAGGTGTTTGAGAAGTATCGCACTTCAATTGATATGATAACTACTTCTGAAGTAGCAGTATCACTAACAATAGACAGTAAAGATAACCTGGAAGATATCCTGCAGGAACTGGAGCCTTTTGGTACAGTAGAAGTAGATGAGAACCAAACGATCGTCTCAATTGTAGGAAATGAGATTGTACAAACACCTGAAGTAATGAAGCTTTTGTTTGACTCGATCAGCAATATCCCTGTTCGTATGGTAAGTTATGGAGGAAGCAAGCATAATATTTCTCTGCTTATACCGGGGGAGTTTAAAACTTTAACGCTGCAGGTGTTGAACAAGGGATTGTTCGGGTTATAAGAATAGATATGTTAGATAAACAAAAAGAGCTTCCAATTGGAGGCTCTTCTTGTTTACAATATCTGTTTCAGCATTATAAAACTAACATCGCATCTCCGTAGCTAAAGAAGCGGTATTTATCTTTAATAGCTTTTCTATAAGCTTCCATTGCAAGATCGTAACCGGCAAAAGCACAAGTCATAATCAACAAGCTTGTTTTAGGCAAATGGAAGTTAGTTACCAGCGCATCGGCTACATTAAAATCGTAAGGCGGATGAATGAAAGTGTTAGTCCAGCCTTCGCTTGGCTTCAAAAATTTTTGGGCCGTAAAGCTGGTTTCCATTGCACGCATAGTTGTAGTACCAATGGAGCAAATGCGTTGACCGGTTTCCTTTGCTTTATTTACGATTTTACAAGCCAGTTCATCAATCTGATAGTATTCGGCATCCATTTTATGTTTGCTAAGATCTTCCACTTCAATAGGCCGGAAAGTTCCTAATCCTGTATGAAGTGTTACTTCAGCAAAGCGTATTCCTTTAATCTCGCAGCGCTTAATGAGTTCTTTACTAAAGTGTAAGCCCGCAGTTGGAGCAGCTACAGCGCCTTCGTGTTTTGCATACACCGTCTGGTATCTCTCTCTGTCTTCTTCATCGGGTTTACGCTTAATATATTTCGGTAGAGGTGTTTCGCCCAATGCTTCTAATTGTGCTTTAAACTCCTCTTCATTTCCATCCCACAAAAAGCGAATAGTACGACCACGGCTTGTTGTGTTATCAATAACTTCAGCAACGAGTTCGTCAGCCTCACCAAAATATAATTTATTTCCAACACGAATTTTTCTTGCGGGATCAACAATTACATCCCATAAACGATTGGGCTTATTTAATTCGCGTAATAAGAAAACTTCTATTTTGGCGCCTGTCTTCTCTTTGCGTCCGTACATTCTTGCGGGAAAAACTTTGGTGTTGTTAACTACAAAAACATCTTTATCATTGAAGTATTCCAGGATATCGCGGAAGTGCTTACTTTCTATTTGGCCGGTTTTACGATGAACCACCATCATTCGGCTGTCTTCTCTTTTCTTTGCGGGATTTTGGGCGATGAGGTTAAGGGGGAGATCAAACTTGAATTGTGATAATTTCATTGTGCTATTGAGTGATTTTATCAATGGCCATAGAGCAGGTCTCCCAAAGATTCGGGATAAGTGTCATGTTACGGCATGATTTTAAGGTCGGCGAAGGTAATGGAAATATTATTAAGAATAGTAAACGGTTTTTTAAAAAGCTTTTCTTTAAGGTTTTCTTGCAATGCTATTGATCCTCATTAAGAGAACTTAATTGTTTCTCAATATTAAATTTGGGGGGATTGCTTTTAAGCTACGGCATTGTTTACGATTACGATACTTGTAACAAGCAGCAAAAAGGCCCATGCCTCTTTACTCTCATTTATCTCTACGCTCAATTTCTTCAAGAGGTAATTTCAAGATAAACAGGGCAATGGTCGCTATGCTTAACTTCAGGGTAAATTTTTACATCTTTAATCCGGTCTTTCAGGTTTTCTGTTACGTTTATATAATCTATACGCCAGCCTTTGTTTTCTAATCTTGTGCTTGGACGTAAAACGTTCCACCAGCTATATTGATGTGGCTCTTTGTTGAGATGACGAAAGCCGTCGATGAAGCCATTAGCTAAAAACTTATCGAACCATGCGCGTTCTTCGGGCAAAAATCCGGTTGTTTTTTTATTTGATTTTGGATTATGTATATCAATTTCTTTATGCGCAATATTGTAATCGCCGCATACAATTAATCTTGGGCGGGTCTTCCTTAGCTTATTCAAGAAATCAAGGAACTCATCCAGCCAGATATATTTGTAGGCTTGCCGTTCCTCGCCGCTGGTGCCGGAAGGAAAATATGCATTTATCAAAGTAAGATCATCAAAATCTGCACGTATCACTCTTCCCTCAAAATCGCTTTGCTCAAGGTTGCATCCTTCTACAACGTTATCAGGTCTTATTTTACTTAAGATGGCAACACCGCTGTAACCTTTCTTCTGCGCGCAAAACCAATGCGTTTTATAACCAATCGATTCAATTGATGCCATGTCTATATCGCCTTTATGAGCTTTTACTTCCTGAAAGCAAACTACATCGGCGGGATCAGTTTTCAGCCAATCATAAAAACCTTTTTTTACTGCACTGCGTATGCCGTTTACGTTGTAGGAAATGATGCGCATGAATAATAGTATTATTAGAAAGCAAAGATACTTTTTGCAAACAACTGACGGGGGATAACACAATGGATGATATAACTATTACAATAAGTCGGCTATGGATAAACCTGATTTAACTGAAAGACTACCTCAAGACTTTCTAATTTTATCTGGTCTTCAGGCTTAGTGTACTTGGTTGTATGCCATTCGCCGTTCTCACCTCTTAAATAGCAGGTTATTAATGTAGTTTCAGGCTCAACAATTAAGTAGTATTTTAGCGAAGGAATTTTAGTGTAATCAATATACTTATCTACATAATCAGTAACCTGCGATGTCTCTGAAACTACTTCCACAATAAGCACTGGTTCTGATTTTATATATTGATTGTCTTTTGTTTTTACTTCTTTAGTAACAAATACATCAGGATAGTAATATTTATTTTCACCAAAGATTTTCACTTTTACATCATGAGAGTAAATAAAATATCCTAAAGTTTTAAGAAGGGTTGAGAAAAGAATATATAAGTTTCCCGCTATCTCATTATTGATATCTTTTTCTCCAGGCATTTTAAAAAGTTGACCGTTAATAAATTCGCTGCGTGCTGGTGCAGACCATTCGTGCTGAATATACTCTTGAACAGTATAAATTTTATCTGAGGTAACAGTACGCATTGGAAAGGCTTTTATTCAAATATACTAAAATTACTTCTGTTGTTTATCGTGTTTAAGCATCGTATTCTAATACAGGACGTAACCATCTTTCAACTTCTTCAAGTGGCATTCCTTTGCGTTTTGCGTAGTCTTCTGCCTGGTCTTTTTCGATCTTACCTATGCCAAAATACCTGCTTTCAGGATTTGCAAAATACCAACCGCACACCGATGAAGCCGGGTACATTGCGAGGCTTTCCGTCAGGTGAATGCCGGTATTACTGGTTGCATCAAGCAGTTTAAAAAGTTTATATTTCTCCGTGTGATCGGGGCAGGCAGGATAGCCGGGAGCTGGCCGAATTCCCTGATATTTTTCTTGTATCAAATCTTCGTTGCTCAAGTTCTCCTCTTTATCGTAACCCCAATATTCCTTCCTTGTTTTTTGATGGAGCATCTCAGCAAAGGCTTCTGCAAGGCGGTCAGCTAAGGCTTGTAAGGTTATTTTATTATAGTCGTCATGCTGCTCTGCAAAACGTTTAAGGTGAGGTTCAATGCCATCAATAGTAACGGCGAATGCGCTAATATAATCAGCCCCCCCGCCCCCCGAAGGGAGGATTTCTAAAGTCCCTCCTTCGGAGGGATTTAGGGAGGCCGGTTTTATAAAATCGGCAAGGCTAATGTTTGGCTGTCCGGGTGCCTTCTTGATTTGTTGTCTTAGAAATTCGAGTTGCACAGACTTCCCCCTTTGGGGGATTGAGGGGGCTTCCTGGTTCCCCCCTTCGGGCGGCAGGGGGGCAACAGTTATTGTATCCTTGCCATCGGATTTTGCCGACCAAAAGCCTATAATACCTTTGGCCGTCAGCCACTTTTCTTCAATGATTTTTTTTAATAAAGCCTGTGCATCATTATATAGTTTAGTTGCTTCAACACCTACTTTTTCATCACTTAGTATTTGTGGAAACTTTCCATGCAGTTCCCAGGCGATAAAGAAAGGTTGCCAATCTATGTAGGTAGCTATTTCATCAAGGTCATGATCAATGAAGGCTTTAGTTCCAGTAAAGGTTGGCTTAACAGGAGTAAACTTTTCCCAATCAATTTTTACCTTATTTTTCTGTGCTTCAGCAAAGGACAAATAGGCTTTTTTTGCTTTCTTATTTCCAAAGTCTTCTTTTAATTTTCTGTATTCTTTGTATGTATTTTTTATGAACTCTGGTTTTTGTTCTTTGCTTAATAATGAACCGGCAACAGTTACACTTCGCGAGGCATCCAATACATGAATTACTCCTTTATCATATTCCTGGGCTATCTTAACAGCAGTATGCATACGGCTTGTTGTGGCTCCGCCTATTATTAAGGGAAGATCCATATTTTGACGCTTCATCTCCCGCGCAATATGCACCATTTCATCAAGCGATGGAGTAATTAAGCCGCTTAGGCCTATTATATCAACGTTCTCTTTACGTGCTGTTTCTAAAATTTTGTCAGCCGGCACCATTACACCAAGATCAATAATATCATAACCATTACAACCGAGAACTACCCCAACTATATTTTTCCCAATATCATGTACATCACCTTTAACGGTTGCCAGCAGGATCTTTGCGGCACCCGCGCCTTCTTCGTTGATTGTTCCTGCTGCAAGGTGCGCTTGCCTGCGTTCTTCTTTCTCCGCTTCTATAAATGGAAACAGGTAAGCCACACTTTTCTTCATTACCCTTGCACTCTTTACTACCTGCGGTAAAAACATTTTACCTGAACCAAACAAATCTCCTACAATGTTCATCCCATCCATTAAAGGGCCTTCAATTACATCTAAAGGCTTTGGATATTTTTGACGAGCTTCTTCAGTATCGGCTTCTACATAATCCGTAATTCCATTTACGAGAGAATGGGCCAGGCGCTTTTCAACCGGATCGTTTCGCCATGCTTCATCCTTTACTACTTCTTTGCCTTTGGCTTTGACAGTTTCTGCAAATGCAATAAGCGCTTCGGTTACTTCGTTGTTTGCGTTGTTACGATTTAGAATCACATCTTCGCAAAGATCTCTAAGCTTTGGTTCTATCTCGCTATAAACCTGCAACTGGCCTGCATTTACAATGCCCATATCCATACCTGCTTTAATTGCATGATACAAGAATACAGCATGAATAGCTTCGCGAACATGATCGTTACCACGAAAGGAAAATGAAACATTACTTACACCGCCGCTCACTTTTGCAAGAGGCATTTTTTGCTTGATCTCCCTTGTTGCTTCAATGAAATCAACTGCATAGTTGTTATGTTCCTCGATACCCGTAGCTATCGCAAAAATGTTAGGATCGAAAATGATTTCCTGGGGATCGAAGCCTACCTGTTCGGTAAGTATTTTGTATGCCCTTTCGCATATTTCAACTTTGCGTGCTTTGGTATCAGCCTGACCAACTTCGTCAAAAGCCATTACAATTACTGAAGCTCCATAAGCCTGGCAGGTGAAAGCTTGTTCAATAAACTTTTGTTCGCCTTCCTTCATGCTTATTGAGTTAACAATACATTTTCCCTGTACGCATTTTAATCCCTCTTCGATGATCTCAAATTTGGAACTATCAATCATAATTGGTATACGTGCAATGTCGGGCTCGGCCTGCAATAGATTAATGAAAGTCGTCATTGCTTTAACGCCATCGAGCAATGCATCGTCCATGTTAATGTCTAAGATTTGTGCACCATTTTCTACCTGCTGGCGGGCAACAGAAAGGGCTTCTTCATATTGATTGTCGCGTATAAGACGAGCGAATTTTTTTGAACCTGTTACATTGGTACGTTCGCCAATGTTTACAAAGTTTGTCTCAGGGCGAATAACTAAAGGCTCTAATCCTGAAAGGCGTAAGTAAGGTTGGATAACTGTTGAACTCATAATTTGAATTTGAACCACAGAGGCACGAAGGCACAGAGTGGCACAACGTTATAGTACTAATCTCTTGAATCCATCTTTCATTAGTGGTACATGAAAATTTATCAGGTATCCAATTCTTTTTCCTGTAAGTTTTAAATAGCTTAATAGTTGTGCTTCCCAAACGGGGTGATAATTTTCCTGTGCTTTTAACTCCACAATCAATTTGTCTTCTATTAATAAATCCAATCTCAATCCATCTTCAATCAAAAGCTCCTCATAGTGTATAGGCACTTGCTGTTGCCTTAAGTAGGCTATTTGTCTTTTTTGCAACTCATAACAAAAGCACTTTTCATAAACACTTTCTAACAAGCCAGGGCCTAAAGTTTTATGTAAAGCAAAAGCGATATCCACTACAAATTTCGCCAGTTGATTTTCTCTTTCTGTTATTGGTTGATACATATTCTCTGTGTTTCTCTGTGACATCGTGTCTCTGTGGTTCATAAAACTCCCTCAACCAGAGGCAATGCCCTTGGTTCGTATCTCTTCACTTCCTGTGCAATATGTTTTATATGATCGGGAGTTGTACCACAACAACCGCCAACAATATTTACAAAGCCTTCTTTAGCCCATTCTTCAATAATATGTGCAGTTTCGTGGGGCTGCTCATCATATTCACCGAAAGCATTTGGTAAGCCGGCATTTGGATATGCTGAAGTAAAGCATTCTGCAATCTGGCTCAACTCTTCAATATGCGGACGCATTTGAGTTGCACCTAATGCACAATTCAAACCAACGCTTAAAGGTTTAGCATGGCGTATAGAAGTATAAAAAGCTTCCAATGTCTGTCCGCTTAAAGTTCGGCCTGAAGCATCAGTAATTGTTCCGCTAATCATTATCGGGAGTTCTGCAATCTTATTATCACGAAAGAACTTTTTAGCAGCATAAATAGCAGCTTTCGCATTTAAAGTATCAAAGATCGTTTCAATCAAAAGAATATCAACACCTCCATCAACTAAACCTCTTATTTGCTCAGTGTAGGCAGCAGCAACTTCATCGAAAGTAACTGCGCGGTAGCCCGGATTGTTTACATCGGGTGAAAGGCTGAGCGTTTTATTTAGAGGGCCGATTGCTCCTGCAACAAACCTCAACCCCGGCCCCTCTTTACTGGTGGAGAGGGGAAAAGAAAGCGTAAATTCTTCTATTGCTTGCCTGGCGCATTTAGCTGCTGCAACGTTTAGTTCGTAAGCCAAAGATTGCATATCATAATCTGCCTGGGCTATGCTTGTGCTGCTGAAAGTATTGGTTTCAATAATATCTGCACCGGCAGCAAGGTATTGTTTATGGATGCCAATGATAATGTCAGGTTGAGTAATGCTTAACAAATCATTGTTGCCTTTCACATCGGTATGCCAGTCTTTAAAACGTTCGCCACGGTAATCTTTTTCTTCAAGTTTGTGGCGCTGTATCATTGTACCCATTGCACCATCAATTATCAGTATTCGTTTTTCGAGTTCTTTTCTTATGTTCATCTTTTTATTTTTTGCCTCTAAGGCGATAAGGCACAAAGGGGCGTTAAGAATTTTGTTACATATTATTTTATGCTTGAAGTGTGCGATGCAACAATTGCCAGGCAAGTTGCTAAAGCCGACTTCAAAAGGAATCAGAACTATTAACGAGAAACAATCTGGCGGAAAGGTGTACAGAGTGAGTTCGTTTATTAGTTCATGAGATTTAAATCAGCAGGTTGAACAATAAACAAATCCGCCTGCTGAAGTGCGACAAAAATAGAATAAATAAATTTCACTTCAAAATAGTGCAGGTGCTCCCTGGCTCATTCGCCATTCAGCCATGCTTTAAATTCGGCTGAACGTTCGGTACTTACAATCGTTTCTAACTTGCTTGCAGGGTTAAGTTTTACGAGCACCCGCGACTTTGAGTAGGTAAACATCTCTGTAATTGAATGAAAGCCTATTATAAATTGACGGTTAATACGAAAGAATTTCTTCGGATCGAGCAATTCTTCAAGTTGGTCTAAATTATAATCAATAGGGTATCTTTTATTATCTTTTGTTATCAGAAAGTTTGATTTATTCTCTGTATAAAAATAAGCGGCTTCTGTTGTCTCAATGGTTTTTATATGCTCGCCATATTTTACAGCAAACCTTTCTTTATAATTTGCTTTTTCCTGTTTTAAGGATAATAAAAGCTTTTGTATATCTATATCAGGAGCAGCAGTGCCGGATAGATTAACAAACTTGTTTATTGCCCTTTGAAGCTCTTCTTTTTTTATCGGCTTCAGCAGGTAATCAATGCTGTTTACCTTAAAAGCTTCTAATGCGTATTGATCATATGCTGTAGTAAAAACGATAGGGCAACTCACATTAACCTCTTTAAAAATCTCGAAGCTTTGGCCATCTGCTAAATGAACATCTAAAAAAACAAGATCAGGTTTGGGATTGGTTTTGAGTCTTTCGATCGCGGAACGTATAGTTGCAATGGAAGGAAGCAGGTTAACTTCAGGAAGAACCTCTGTTATCATTTTTTGCAAACGTCGAACTGCAGCTTCTTCATCTTCGATAATCAAAACGGTTTTCATCAGTAAATATTTTTTTATGGTCGGATTGAACTCCCCAAATTGAAGCTTTATGCGGCAGTAGAATTTTCATTCCCCGATGTGCAAACAAACCTCCGCTTTTGAATGATCGTTTCATAACTATGATAGAAGTAAGGGTATGTAAACAATAAATTCCTCGTCGGTTTTTTCGATCCTTAATTCTTTTTTACTCAGATGCCGGTAACGGTTTTGTATGTTTTGCAATCCCAACCCTGCACCTTTTTCGATGGTAAGCTTTTTATTTATATTGTTTTGTACAACAAGTTGATCGGCCTTTATAAATATGCGAATAATAAGAGGCGTTTCGGAAGAAACAGCATTGTGCTTAACAGCGTTCTCACACAGTAATTGCAGCGTAAGGGGTGCGATGCGATAATTCAATAAATCCTCTTCTTTAAGATCGATTGCACAGGTAAGATAATTTCCAAATCTTTTCTTTTGAATAAAAAAGTAATCATTAATAAGATTCACTTCTTCACCTAAAGTAATAGTGTCGTTATCCCGGTAGGTTACAATTTTGCGGTAAAGGTCAGACAGGTGCTCTGTGTATTCAACTGCCGATTCGGGGTTTTCTTCAATTACCGAAATAAGAGTGTTGAAGCTGTTGAAAAGAAAGTGTGGATTTACCTGGCTTTTCAGGGTTTCGAATTGAGATTGTATTTTTTCTTTTTCTATGCGCTCCCAGCGTTGCGCTCTTTTTTCGCGCAGCTTTATAAACCAGTAAACGATGCCTGCAACAACTAATATTGCAACACTAATAAACCACCACTGCAACCAGAAAGGCTTACGAATAGTAAACGAATAACTTGCCTGTGAGCCGGCAGAAAATTGATTGTTTAAAGAGGCTCTCACAAAAAAATTGTATTTACCGGGAGGCAGCTTTGGAAAGTTTACAGAGTTATCTTTTGTAGTTATCCATTCGTTGCTAAAGCCCTGAAGTTTATATTGATAATGTATTTTATCAGGATGGGAAAATGAAATGCCGGTGAAGTAAAAACTTAGGTTGTTTTCGTCGTAAGCGAAAGTCCCTTTTTTTGCTAAATCAATATCTGTTAAAAACAACTGCACTTTATCCAATACCATTTTTGGAAGCACAGATAGATAAGAGGGCACATATTGAATAATACCTTTATTGCTAATAAAGTAAATTTTATTACCAAAAGAGGTGATGGCGTTGTCTGTACTTAATTCTTCGAGACCCTGGTTTGCATCGAGATAAGAAATTGAATTAGTCTTCGTATCGATAATGTTAATTCCGTTTTTGCTTATTGCAATAATGTTTCCTTTTATGTCTTTACTTAAAGCTGTGATTGTAGCATCGTTTAATCCTTGCTGAACAGAAAGATTAGTAAAATTTTTGCCATCAAATTTGTAAACGCCGCCTTCTAATGTGCTGAACCAAATGTTTCCGTTCGAATCCTCGCACAAGCTGTAAATCACCAGGCTTTTAATACCATTGTTCTGATTGTAATTTGTAAAGCGGCCGTTATCAAAAACAGATACTCCTTTGCCATCAGTAGCAAACCAAACCCTGTTTTTACTATCAACCATTGTGCTGTAAATATAGTTGCTTCCAATGCCGCTGACTTTGCTATAGTTGGTAAAACGATAGGGTGTATTAATATCTTTATTCGCATCAGTAAGCTTGCATAAAACTGCACCTTCCAAACCACTAATCCACACCTGATCGCTCTTGCCGTTAATTGATAAAACACTGCCGTTTACCAATAAATTATCTTCTGTCAGGTTACGACTTTTGCCAGTTAAAGGATCTAATATGATTACCCCTTTGCCCATAGTGCCCACCCATAGCAGGCCAAACCTGTCTTCAAATAGGGAAGTGATATCAGTCTTAGAATTGAGAAGGGAAAGAGGATATTTTTTGCTTTCCCATTTGTTGTTACTAACGAAATGTTTTCTTAATCCGGCAATTTCATTTACCCAAATGTTACCGGCACGATCGGCAAGTATAGCATGCGCTTCGCGGTACGACTTTGTGTCTAAAGGAATAATGTTCTGCAACTGTCCGCCTGTTGTTTTTACCAATTGATTATTGCTGGTGAACCAGGTGTTTCCTTCATCATCATTTAGTAAATTATTGGTTTTTGAAAAACTGGTGTTTACTGCTTCAATACCGGTTAGCGCATTCAAGTTCCTGTCATATTGCAACATTATTATACCCTTATCTTCTGTTGCTGCCCAGAGTTGTTGTTGATTGCTGATAATAGAATTAACCTGCCCATACTTCCAGTCTTTTATATAACTGCTGCTGTCGATATTATTTGTGGAAGAGTTGTAAATTCCAATTCCCTTATCCTGCATACCTATCCAGCATTGTGTATTGTTTTTAGCATACAGGCATCTTACAATATTATCAGGCAATCCATTAGCTGAGGTGTAAGTAGTAATTTTTTTTTTGCTTCCGGAATTTATAATGTTGAGTCCTCTATCTGTACAGGCAATAACACCTTGCTTATTGGGCAGCAAGTCGTATACATAATTATCACTTAATCCATCGTCGGTATTAATATTATAGAACCTTTTGTTTTGGTAATAGTAAATGCCTTCGCCGGCTGTTGCAAAAAAAATAGTTTGCGAGGCATCCTGCAAAATAGAGGTAATTGCGGCGGCAGGATGACCTTCTTCTGGATTCAAAAGCTTTACAAGTTTATTTTCAACATAGCCTATTTGCCCGCTTTGAAGGCCTAACCAAATTTTACCATCTTTATCTTCTGCAATTGCAGTAATTGCTTTTTTTGAAGGTGTATCAGAAAAATTATAATAACTAAACTGCCTGCCGTCAAAACGGTATAAGCCATTTGCAGTTCCTGCCAAAAGAAAACCTTTGCTGCTTTTAATTAAAGTGAGGATTTTAGGACTGGCGCCGTCATCGTTAATAGTATAACTATGTATGCCTGATATCTGGGCACATAGCGTGTTTGCAAATGTTAGTATCAGACAAAGAAGTATATACTTTGCAGTTGTATGCATTAGCTTTTTCGTGCTTCAAGCAAACAAGTTACATCTACTTTAATTTCATCTGCAAGTTTATCTTTTACCACTTTAGGGATGGGAATATTATGATCGGTAAGCATAACCGTAAAGGCGGAGTGTATATTGATTTTACCTTCCTTTACAGTCATGTCACTTTTAATGATTCTTTCCTGGCTTACACCGTGAACTGTAAAGTTTCCCTTTGCACGAATTGTATAATTTCCCTCCTTTGTAAAGTCTGTATCCTCAATAATCTTACCGCTGAAACTTGCATCGGGATATTTATTGCTCTCAACATAATTTTCATTAAAATGCTCTTTTTGTAAGGCGCTGTTAAACCCCTGAAAAC
>MWYU01000631.1 GCA_002050375.1 Chitinophagales bacterium 62-2 | reverse complement strand
CCGATAAGGGAACTATTAAAGGCGAACGCTACGCACGAACTTTAAAAAAAGACCGTGAGGGCAAAATCTTTAAAGACCACTGGGAATTAAAAGGGAAAGCAAGTTGAAGTAAGAAATACGAAATACGAAGTACGAAATACGAAGTAAAAAGTACAAAATAGGAAGTAGGAAATATGAATGCGAGGCACCGATCCTAAAGCCTAACGACCTAATTGCCCCAATGACTAATGCCTAAATGACCTAATAACCCAATGACTAATCTTAAAACAACTTTGCAAACTCTATCTCCAGCCGCTGCCGCGTTAATTGGGTTGGATAAAACTGCTTATAATTCTTTGCATTATTAACAAACACAGAAGCAGGTATAGCACCATTTGTCCATTGCTTATCAATAATAGGGCAAAAATATTCCGGCTTTGTCTCATTTAAGTAAACAACTTCACCTTTATAACCCTTTTTTTTAACGAAATCTGTAAGTTGTTTTGGATAAGACCCGGGAAAGTCAAGGCTTACCAATACGAATTTTACAGGTTTGGCAGAGGTTGCAATAATACTATCAAAATAAGGGATCTCTCTTATACAGGGTCCACACCAGCTTGCCCAAAAGTTGACTACAAGCGGCATAGTACTGGTATCTATCAAAGCCTTTACGTCTTTTATAGAAACCTTTTTTATTGTTACAGATTTTACTGATTGCGCTTGTGTTTGCAAAACCAACGCTCCCATAACAAAACCTACTATAAAAATTACCTTCCTCATCTTACTAAATTTACTTGTTATTAAATTCCTCATTTCCGAATCCCCACTCGCGGTAAAGATGGTTCATTTTATCCGGGTGTAAAGATGCCTGGTCATAGTGCCCGGCTAAATTCTTTTGACGAAATGCTTCATACAATGTAACTGCACAAGCAACTGAAATGTTTAAGCTTTCTATTATTCCGACCTGCGGAATAATAAAACTTGCATCGGAATACTCCATAACCTCTTCACTTACACCATAAACCTCATTTCCAAAAATTAATGCTATACTATCTAAAAAATCAACCTCATATAAACCTACGGAACCATCACCGAGATGAGTTGCTAATATTTTTGAATAGCTCTTCTTAACCTCGGTAAAGCAATCGTTAGCATTTGAAAACTGGTGAACAGTAATCCATTTATTAGCGCTCCGGCTGCTTTTGAAACCCCACTTTTTATGCAGGGGGATGCGGGTATTTAAAATATATAAATCCTGAATGCCGACCGCATCACATGTGCGCATAACTGCTGATACATTATGCGGATCAAAAACATTTTCTAAGACTACCGTTAAATTACCCTGTCGGCGATTAAGTACCGACAGTAATTTTTCCCTTCGATGAGGAGTCATAATTTAATAATCACCCGCAAATTTGAAGGCCTTGCTTCACATTACCTAAAAAAGATTGACCAACACTTATAGAAATTGTGCGTTCAATTCATTTAGCTTCCTAAAAATAATTTATATTTATTGCTTACTGTTTCACATACTTAAAAAATTATTTCATGAAATACCCGGCCTTAAAAAATTATATAAATGGTGAATTTGTAGTGTCAGGATCTTCAAGGACACTGCCCGTTATTTCACCTGTTGATGGTGCGCTTTTGTCTGAAGTTCCAATGTCGACTGCAGAAGATCTACATACCGCAGTTGAAGCTGCAAGAGCAGCCTTCCATAAATGGAGTAAAACACCTATTAAAGAAAGAGTGCAGGTTTTTTTTAGATATAAATTTTTATTAGAAAAAAATTTACAGGAGTTAGCTTCTTTGTGCAGTGAAGAAAATGGTAAGACAATAGGCGAATCAGTTGCTGAAATTGAAAAGTGTATTGAGCTTACAGAGTTTGCAACATCGTTACCGCAATTGGTTACAGGCGAAGTGCTTGAAGTTAGCAAAGGTGTTGAATGCCGAACGGAGCATGTACCTCTGGGGGTTGTTGCATCTATTGTTCCATTCAACTTTCCAAGCATGGTTCCTAATTGGACCATACCTAATGCAATTGCCTTAGGAAATTGCATGATAATGAAGCCCTCTGAAAAAGTTCCAATTAGCTGTGGCAGGATTGCTGAGTTGTTGAAAGAAGCAGGGTTACCTGATGGAGTATTTAATGTTGTTCACGGAGATGTGGAGATAGTGGAAGCTATTTGTGATCACCCGGGGATTGAAGCGGTTTCGTTTGTTGGTTCGACTAAAGCGGCTAAGAATGTTTACCAAAGAGCAACCAAAAATTATAAAAGGTGCCTGGCTTTAGGCGGAGCAAAAAATCATTTGATGGTTATGCCTGATGCAATACCAGCAATGACTGCCCAAAATGTAGTAGCGAGTATGAGTGGATGCGCCGGGCAACGTTGCATGGCAGCAAGTGCTATGGTAGGAGTAGCAAATGTTGATCATATAATTGATAAGATATGTGATGAAGCAAGAAAGGTTGTTCCCGGAGTAAATCTTGGAGCTGTAATAAACAAAGAAAGCAAAGAACGAATTGAAAGATATATAACGGAAGCAGAGGAGCAGGGAGCCAAAATACTGGTTGACGGCCGTGGTGCAAAAGTAAGCGGCAAAGAAAACGGAACTTATGTTGGACCAACAGTAATCGACTATGTAAAGCCTGATATGGCTGTTGCCACAGAAGAAATCTTTGGTCCTGTTATAAGCATTATGCGTACCAATACTGTTGATGAAGCATTGGCTATTGAAAACGCAAATCCCTATGGTAATGCAGCTTCTGTATTTACTCAAAACGGCGGTGTAGCCCGATATGTTATAGACCATGCAAGTGCGGGAATGATTGGTGTTAATATAGGTGTACCTGTACCCCGTGAGCCTTTTAGTTTTGGAGGATGGAATGAAAGCAAGTTTGGAGTTGGAGATATTACCGGTAAAAGCTCTATTGAGTTTTGGACTAAGTTGAAAAAATCTACTGTTAAATGGAACCCGGAGGCGGGGGTTAATTGGATGAGTTAGGAATTTGAAGCACGGGTCTCTATAGGAACTATGGGGAGTTTGATAGCACAAATTTGATATGAGGAAGGGTAGAATTGAAAATGACATTTGTTACTTCCGATTTCCGACTTTGAGGAGCAAATTGGTGCTCTAAAAATGAGAACTTAATAATTACCTGACTTGAAGTCGCAGTTTGCGACTTCAAGATTTAACCTTAAATGGCTAAAGCAAAAGCAAATATTATTTCAATGATGCCTGATGAGGTAATCATCAGTAAAATTCATCTACTCAGAGGACAGAAGGTTATGTTAGATGAAGAACTTGCAGAATTATACCAGGTTGAAACTAAGAGATTGAATGAACAAGTAAAAAGAAACATTGATAGATTTCCAAAAGATTTCTTGTTTCAACTTTGTCAAAAAGAGTTTGACAACTTGAAGTCGCAAATTGCGACTTCAAGTTGGGGCGGACGAAGAAAACCTCCATTTGCCTTTACCGAACAAGGTGTTTCCATGTTATCAGGAGTTCTAAATAGTCAGATAGCAATCCAGGTTCACATCCAGATCATAAGAATATTCACGAAGATGAGAGAATTGTTATTGACAAATAAGGATATTTTGCTGAACCTGGAAAAGCTGGAAAAGGACGTGAAAGAAAATAAGCAGGATATAGCAATGATATTTGAAGCGCTGAAACAACTGCTTGATCCTCCAAAGCAAAAGAGAAAAATGATAGGTTTCAAACAGTATAAAGAGGAAGAATAATGATTGAAACAAATGCAAACCCAAAAATAAATACCTAATAATATGCTTGAAACAATAGCACCTCCAAAAACAGAAACTGAAGAAATTATTCAGGACAACCTTAACTATACGTTGTTTTCATGGAGCAAACAGAAAGGCATTAACCCTATTGCAGTAAAATATGGAGAAGGTGTTTACCTGTATGATTATGATGGCAAACGTTATATTGATTTTTCATCAGGATTAATGAATGTGAATATTGGTCATGGTGACCAAAGAGTAACGAAGGCTGTAGTTGAGCAAATGCAACAAGTTGCTTATATAACTCCCAGTTGTGTTACTAAAGTGCGCGGTAGTTTGGGGAAGAGGTTGGCAGAAATTTGTCCCGGTGATTTGAATAAGGCTTTCTTTACTTTATGCGGCGCTACTTCTATTGAGAATGGAATTAAGCTTGCCCGGCTTTATACTGGCCGACATAAAATATTAAGTCGGTACCAATCTTACCACGGCTCTTCTAATAGTGCTATGACTGCAAGTGGGGACCCTCGTAAACTTGCTGTTGATAGTCAGCAAGCCCCAAACTTCGTTCACTTCGATTTACCTTATGCCTACCGTTGGGAATATGGTGAAGAGAATTTGTTAAAGGAAGCAGTTGCATCACTACAACGTATAATTGAATACGAAGGCTCTGCAAATATTGCTGCTATTTTACTTGAAGGACAATCAGGCACATCAGGTTGCTTATTATATCCTGATGGATATTTAAAAGCAGTTAGAGAAATATGTAACAGGCATGGCATCCTTCTAATTATGGATGAAGTTATGAGCGGCTTTGGTCGTACCGGTAGATGGTTCGGATTTGAGCATCATGGAATAGTACCGGACATGATTGCAATGGCTAAAGGCCTTACCTGTGGTTACCTTCCTTTTGGTTGTTTAATGGTGAGCGATAAGATTGCGGCGAAGTACGATGATACCTATTTATCGCTTGGTCTCACCTACTCTGCTCATCCGGTATCATGTGCTGCTGCTTTGGAAGTGTTGAACATTTATGAAGATGATAACCTGATTGAGAATGCAAAAGAAATGGGTGAATATTTAGACCAGCGGATTGAGGAGTTAAAATCTAAGCATCCTTCTATAGGCGACTGGAGAAATCAGGGATTGTTGGGTTGTATGGAATTAGTTAAAAACAGTAAGACAAAAGAACCTTTTGCTCCTTTCAATGCTAAGCCCGACGAAATGGTAGTGATGAATAAAGTTGCTGCTAAGATTAAAGAGCTCGGTATGTACACTTTTGTAAGATGGAGTTTCATCTTTATTGCTCCCCCTTTGTGTGTTACTAAGGATCAGATTGATGAAGGATTAGAGATTATATCAGAAGCTTTGAAGATTGCAGATGATTCTATGGAACACGGATAACATGGATTAGAGGGATTTACACGGATAAAAGCAATTTGAATGAAGCATGAAGACCTCTCTAATAAAATTATCAAAGCCTTTTACAAAGTTTATAATACTCTCGGTTATGGCTTTCTTGAAAAGGTTTATGAAAATGCTTTATCCTTTGAACTTAAACAGCAAGGGTTATTTGTAGAAAAGCAAAAGAAGATTGAGGTTTATTATTTAGGACAATTGGTTGGCGAATACTATGCAGACTTGATAGTAAATGAGTTGGTGATACTTGAACTGAAGGCTCATGAATGTTTACTTGAAGAACATGAGAACCAGCTAATCAATTACCTCAAAGCAACTAATGTTGAAGTTGGCCTGCTATTAAACTTTGGTAAGAAACCTGAATTAAGAAGAAAAATATTTGATAACGATAAGAAGATGTTAGCGAGGATAGAACACGGATGACACGGAGTAAGAGGGATGAACAGGTTTTTTAAATACTACCGTGAAAATCTATCCAATCCGTATTATCCGTGTTCTATCTATTAACAAATAAAAAAACATCTTGCATGAACGAAGCGACAAATAAAATAAACACTTCTCTCTACAGCGAAGACCTTGCCCCTGTTCCTGTTGAAAAAAGAACCTGGAATACATGGAACTATGCGGCGCTTTGGATTAGTATGAGTTTGTGTATACCTACTTATATGCTTGCAAGTAGTTTGATTGGTGGCGGGATGAATTGGTGGCAGGCTATACTTACTATCTTTTTAGGTAACACGATTGTGCTTGTTCCGATGATATTGAATGGACATGCAGGAGCAAAATATGGAATACCCTTTCCGGTGTTTGCAAGAGCAAGTTTTGGAGTGAGAGGGGCGAACATACCGGCGATACTAAGAGCGATTGTGGCATGCGGATGGTTTGGAATTCAGGCATGGATTGGAGGTTATGCATTGTATTTAATGGCTCGTCTTTGGATACCTTCGATTGATAGTTTACCACAAATATTTCCCGCATCGTGGACATTGCAAACAGGACCGGCATTATGCTTCTTCCTGTTTTGGTTGCTCAATATGTTTGTTGTCTACTTAGGTGTTGAAAGCATTAAAAAACTCCTTGTATTTAAAGCGTTCTTCTTACCTGTTGCGGCGTTAGCATTATTGTTTTGGGCAATCAGTGC
This sequence comes from Chitinophagales bacterium 62-2, assembly GCA_002050375.1. Classification (GTDB taxonomy): domain Bacteria; phylum Bacteroidota; class Bacteroidia; order Chitinophagales; family Chitinophagaceae; genus Segetibacter. The sequence goes on along the minus strand of MWYU01000631.1, from coordinate 7,217 downwards.
AGGCAATGGTTTAGGACCAATATTAAATCAACCGTCAAAGTTTGCAACCAACGCTGACTTCTGGAATTTCTTTTTTCCCGGTTTAACAGGAATGGTTGGTTTTTGGGCAACGCTTTCTTTAAACATACCTGACTTTACACGATATGCTAAAAGTCAAAAAGCACAAATCAACGGACAAATAATCGGGCTTCCACCTTCAATGACATTGTTCTCGTTTATAGGTGTTGTTGTTACTTCAGCAACATTAATTATTTATGGAGAAACGATTTGGGACCCGTTAGTTTTAGCAGGAAAATTTCAAGGCAAATTCTTAGTGAGCGTTGCAATGATAGCTGTTGCAATATCTACATTGGCTACTAACATTGCAGCCAATATTGTTAGTCCGGCTAATGACTTTGCTAACTTGTCTCCTTCAAAAATTAATTTTAGAACCGGTGGATTGATAACAGGTATTATTGGTATTCTCATTTTTCCCTGGAAGTTAATTGCAGACCCTAATGGCTACATCTTTACATGGTTGGTTGGTTATTCTAGTTTGCTTGGTCCGATTGGTGGAATTATGATAGCCGATTATTACTTTTTAAGAAAGCAAACGCTACAAGTAAATGAACTGTACGAATTGAAAGGGCAGTATACATTTAATAATGGTTTTAATACAAGAGCTATTATTGCTTTGTTGCTTGGTATACTTCCAAATGTTCCCGGCTTTTTAGTAACAGTTAATTTGATAAGTAAAGATGCAGTGTGGCCATGGGTTTCCGACATTTATCATTATGCCTGGTTCGCAGGATTTATAGTGTCGGGGTTAGCTTATATGTTGCTGTCCGGAACCAGGATTAATGAGATTAATAAGGATTATAACGAAATGCCGATGGACGCAGATAAGCGTAATGTTTCAGCCAATGCTATTTCATAAAGTAGAACCGATGCTCAAATGTAAAAAACTATTGTTTCACTAAAAATATAAAGCCTGGCCTCCTTCTCCCTTGCAAGGAGAAGGACTGAGGATGAGGTTATGCGAACACTTATTAAAAACGGAAGAATTATAACAGCAACGGATGATTATGTTGCCGACATCTTAATCGAAGATGAAACGATTAAGGCTATCGGAAGAGATATGGCTATTGAGGTTGATGAGTTGATTGATGCAACAGGAATGCTTGTATTTCCGGGTGGCATAGACCCGCATGTGCATCTTGCAATGCCTTTTATGGGGACTTATTCAAGTGATGATTATTCAACCGGTACTCGTGCTGCATTATATGGAGGAACTACAACTGTTATAGATTTTATTTTACAAAAGCAAGGCAACTCCTTAAGAGCAGCATTTGATGAATGGAGTGGAAGAGCTAATGGCAATGCTGTTGGTGATTATAGTTTTCACATGGCTGTTACCGATTTTAATGATAGCACTAAAGGTGAGATAAAAGAAATAATTGAAGAAGGCATTACCTCCTTCAAAACATTCATGGCGTATAAAGGTGCTTTGATGATTGATGACAGGCAGATGATTGGCTTAATGGAAGAAGTAAAGCAACAAGGTGGAATTGTAACGGTGCATGCAACCAATGGCGACATGATAGATTATCTTGTTCAAAAGCATAGAGCCGAAGGAAAGTTATCTCCTTTGTATCACTACTTATCTCAGCCTGAAGTAACCGAAGCCGAAGCATCAGAGCGTTTTGCTGATATGGCTAATTATACTGAATGTCCTGGTTATATTGTTCACCTAACTTGTGAAGGCGCATTGAATGCAGTGCGGAATGCAACAAGAAGAAACCAAAAAGTTTTTGTTGAAACATGCATCCAATATTTAGTGTTAGATGCGTCTTTATATGAAAAAGATTTTGATGGAGCTAAATGGGTGATGTCTCCCCCGCTGCGTGAAAAGAAAGACCAGGCAACACTTTGGGCAGGTATTAATCAGGGATTAGTGCAGGTAGTTGGAACAGACCATTGTCCTTTTAAATGGGAACAAAAGCTGATGGGAAAAGATGATTTTTCAAAAATACCAAATGGGCATCCTGCTATTGAGCATAGAATGGAGTTACTATATAGTGAAGGTGTAAACAAAGGAAAGATAAGTCTTAATAAATATGTTGAAGTAACAAGTACGAATGCTGCAAAGATATTTGGTATGTTCCCTAAAAAAGGAACAATAGCTGTTGATGCAGATGCTGATATTGTAATCTTTGATCCCCATAAAAAGCACAAAATTTCTGTAGATACACATCATATGAATACTGATTACTCGGGATATGAAGGATGGGAAGTAACGGGTAAAGTAAAGACTGTTTTACTGAGAGGTAAAGTAGCGATTGATGATAATAAATGTTTGGTGGAAAAGGGATATGGACAGTTTGTGAAGAGAGATAAGGTGAAAGGGTTTATATAGTAAGCAAATAACCGCGGAGAAATACAAGAGGAATACACACAGAGAACACAAAGAGCCTCTGTGATGTCTGCGAAACACTCCTGTATTCTCTGCGGTAAAATTCAGATTAAATAAACAAGTAAAACAAGAGACTATGCCACGCATAATCAAATCCGGTCTCATACAAATGTCTCTTCCCAAAACGGAAGGTGAAGGAACGATTGAAGAGATCGTAGAAGCGATGTATCAAAAGCATATTCCGCTTATTGAAGAAGCCGGGCAAAAAGGTGTGCAGATCCTTTGCTTACAGGAGATATTTAACACCCCTTACTTCTGCCCTGGTCAGGATAAGAAGTGGTATGCTTCTGCTGAAGCAGTTCCCGGTCCTACAACAGAGCGGTTAGCAGAATATGCGAAGAAGTATAGCATGGTAATCATTGTTCCTGTTTATGAAAAGGAACAAGCTGGTTTCTTGTACAACACTGCCGCTGTTATAGATGCTGATGGAACTTACCTCGGCAAGTATCGCAAAAATCATATACCTCACACCTCAGGGTTTTGGGAAAAATTTTTCTTTAAACCCGGTAACTTAGGTTATCCTGTTTTTCAAACAAGGTATGCTAAGGTTGGAGTATATATCTGTTACGACAGACACTTTCCTGATGGGGCAAGAGTGCTTGGTTTGAATGGAGCTGAGATAGTGTATAATCCTTCAGCAACAGTTGCCGGATTAAGCCAATACCTATGGAAGCTGGAGCAACCTGCACATGCTGCTGCAAATGGTTATTTCATGGGCTGCATAAATCGTGTAGGCGAAGAAAAGCCCTGGAACCTTGGAAGATTTTATGGCACATCTTACTTCGTTGATCCACGGGGACAAATATTCGCACAAGCATCGGAAGATAAAGATGAATTGCTTGTTTCTGAATTTGATTTAGATATAATCGAGGAAGTGAGAAACACGTGGCAGTTTTTTAGGGACAGAAGACCGGAGACTTATGGGAAGCTGGTGGAACTTTAAAGTAATTTAACCACAAAGAAATACCAAAGGAAAACCCACAGAGAAGACAAAGTTTTCTTCGTGTTCTTTGTGCAACACTTCTGCATTTCTTTGTGGTTAAAAAATAAGACATGAACGAAAATGAACTTTCAAACAAAATCATTGGATCTGCTATTGAAGTACATAATGCTTTAGGTCCAGGGTTATTAGAAAGTGCATACAAAGCTTGCCTATTCTATAAATTAATACAAACAGGGTTATTTGTAGAACAAGAAAAACCAATGCCTCTAATATTTGAAACTGTAAAATTAGATTGTGGCTATCGAATAGATTTACTGGTTGAAAACAAAGTGGTGATTGAAATAAAAAGTTGTGAGGCTTTGAATGATATTCACATGGCGCAAACACTTACTTATCTTAAATTAGGAAACTATAAACTTGGATTATTAATAAAATTCAATGTGCTTAAAGTAAAGGATGGGTTGAGAAGGGTAATCAATGGTTCTTGGTGACCTCTGTGCATTCTTCTTTGTGCCTCTTTGGGGTTAACTAAACTCTAAACTATGATTACAAATAATCGCTTGACCCCAGAACAATACGCTGCAAACTTTGCCGATATTCATCCGCCGTTTGAAACACATGACGCGGCGTTGGTTGAAGCGAACCGCTGCTTGTTTTGTTATGATGCTCCTTGCATGAAGTTGTGCCCTACAAGCATCAACATACCAAAGTTCATTAAGCAGATATCAACGGAGAATATCAAAGGTTCAGCTCACACCATTTTTTCGTCAAACATTTTTGGTGCAGGCTGCGGTAAAGTTTGCCCTGTAGAAAAATTATGCGAGGGCGCATGTGTATACAACCTAATGGATGAAGAAGCAATACCTATTGCGAAGCTTCAACGCTACTCCACCGAAAAAGCAATTGAACAAAAGTGGAAGTTGTTTGAGCGTAAACCCTCAACAGGTAAAAAAGTAGCCATCGTTGGTGCTGGTCCTGCGGGACTTTCCTGTGCACATGTATTAAGTCGTGAAGGTGTTGATGTAACGATTTATGAGAAAGAAAGTAAAGGCGGAGGATTGATGACTTATGGCATAGCTGCATATAAAGTAACGCCAGAGTTTTGTGAAGATGAAGTCGATTACATTTTATCAATCGGTGGTATTACTGTAAAATATAATCGCGAGTTAGGAAAGAATGTATCGTTGAAAAAACTGCAAAAGAAATATGATGCAGTCTACCTTAGCATCGGTGTTGGTCTAACAAGAAACCTCGGCATCAAAGGCGAAGAACTCGAAGGCGTAGTTGATGCAATTGATTTCATCTACACATTAAGAGATAAAGGTTATTCATCAGTTCCTGTTGGAGATAAAGTAGCAGTTATCGGTTTAGGCATGACAGCCATTGATGCTGCCACTCAAGCCAAACGCTTAGGTGCATCTGAAGTAACAATCGTCTATCGTCGTACACATGCAGAGATGCCTTGTACGCAACATGAAATGGATATTGCCTTACTTGATGGCTGTAAAATCAAATGGCTATCCGCACCAAAGGAAGTGCTGGGACATCATGGAAAGGTAGCCGGTCTTGTTTGCAGGGTAATGGAGCTTGGCACACCTGACGCATCCGGTCGCCGTTCACCTATTGAGACTAAGGAGGCTTTTACTTTGGATGTTGACATGGTGATTAAAGCAACAGGGCAAACACCATTTATTAAGTTGATAGAAGAAAATGAACTCGATAATAAATCAGGTAAGATTGTAATTTCTAATGGATGCCGTACAAGTGTTCCAAGCGTATTTGCCGGTGGCGATGCAGTGAATGGCGGAAAGGAAGTAGTTGATGCTGTGCAAGCTGGAAAGGATGGAGCGAAAGGGATTTTGGAGTTCATTGGGATGTGGAAAGCGGAGGTTGAGCCGGTGTATAATAATAGTGTGATTGCGTTGAAGGAGTGATCTTTCAAGCAAAGACGCAAAAGAATGCCACGCCAGGACGCAAAGAAGAAAAAGAACTTATACCAAAACATAAAAAACACCTGGGTCATCTTTGCGTGAAACTCTTAGCGCCTTTGCGCGAAGAAAAACAAAACTTAAAATGAAAATTTATATGACTGAAGAAATCTCAATCAAAAGCACTAAAAACGAAATACTGGAAGCTTATAATACCATGCTGAAAAAAGTAAAGCAGCAGGAAAAAGAAAAACCTGCACAAAGCCGCGAAGCAGAAGAGCGAAAAGAAACTGTGGCAAAAGCCAAAGAAGAATCTGAAGAAAACATTGTAAACCGTTTATCATCATTAAAACTGGAAACAGCAACAACGTTTGATAAACTTGAGAAATCTTTCCTGCAGGAACAACGCCGCCTGAGCCAAATGCAGCAAGCGATTGACACAGAAACTAAACACCTCGAAGACCTATATAACATCAAATCAGAAACCGACACACTTGCAGCACTCATACTAACTCAAAAAGAAAAACGTCAGCAATTTGAAGCTGATATGGCTAAGAAAAAAGACGATTTCGATAATGAAATTTTTGAAATACGAACGTCGTGGGATAAGGAGCGCAAGACCTATGAGTTAACAAAAAAAGAAGAACTTGAAAGGTTACAAAAAGAACGTAAGCGCGAAGAGGATGACTATCACTATAATCTTCAACTAAGCCGGAAAAAAGACAATGATTTATATAATGCAAATAAGGACGCATTAGACAAAGAACTCTTTGACCGCAAAATATTATTTGAAAAAGAAATAACTGAACGGGAAAAAAACTTAGCCACCGCCGAGCAGGAACTGGAAACTTTAAGAAAAGAAAATGCAGGATTTGCCGATAAGTTAAACGAAGCAGTACAACAGGCAGAAGAACGTTTGACAACTTCCTTACAACGTGAAAATGAGTTTGAGAAAAAACTGTTGCTAAAAGAAAACGAAGGCATCTTGCAACTTAAAGAACAAACCATTGGCACCCTGCAACAGCGAATTAAAGAATTGGAAGACATGCTGAAACAGCAACAAAGCAAAGCTGATGCTTCGGATAAAAACGTGAAAGACATCGCCATTAAGGCAATCGAAAGCAGCAGCAAGGTAACTGTGTATGAAAAAGCAGCCGGCGCGACAAATTCTAATCAGTAAATTTCTAACGCAAGGAATCTTTCACGCAAAGACGCAAAGGAATACAACGCCAAGAAGCAAAAAAAAATTATTTTATAGCATAATATAAACTTTGCGCCCTTGCCAACCTACCGCCTTTGCGTGAAAACAATAACCATGACTGAAAATGAAATCTCCAAAGTAGCCGTAGACATTTGTTTCAAAATACACACTCAATATGGGCCAGGTTTATTTGAAAGTGTATACGAGGAAATATTCTGCTATGAATTTGCTAAGACAGGAATTTCGTTTTATAATCAACATCCAATTCCATTGGTTCATGAAGAGATAAGAATGGATGCAGGATTCAGAGCAGATGTTTTGATTGATAATAAAGTAATAGTTGAACTAAAATCTATTGAAGCATTGGCACCGGTTCATTATAAACAAGTGCAGACTTATTTAAAACTAACAGGTTGTAAATTAGGACTACTTGTAAACTTTAATGTAGCACTTATAAAAGAAGGTATACATCGAATAGTAAATCATTTATGAAGAGTATATTTCACGCAAAGACGAAAAGAAATACAACGCCAAGACGCAAAGAAGAAAAACTTTGCCCTTTGCTTACTTAGCGACTTTGCGTGAAAAAAACAAAACACATGGCAAACTTACACACCAACTTCCTCGGCATCCACTCCCCCAACCCCTATTGGCTTGCCTCCGCACCGCCAACCGATAAAGCATACAACGTAC